>DMZT01000437.1 GCA_003484865.1 Stenotrophomonas sp. | reverse complement strand
GCGCTCGGCCTCGCGGGCGGTGTCGCCGTCGAAGGCCACGCGGACCAGCGCCTTGGACGACAGGCCGCCGATGAAGCCGCTGCCCTTCCACGCCGGGAACTGCGTCCCGTTGTAGATGATGAAACCGGCCGGGGAGATCACCGGGGTCCAGGTCACCTTGGGGGCAGCGAACTCCGGGCGGGTGTCATGGTCGGGGATGTCGCGGCCGTCGTAGTGGCTGCCGTTGGAGACGATCGGGTAGCCGTAGTTGGCACCGCGTTCGATCAGGTTCAACTCGTCACCGCCGGCCGGGCCCATTTCATGCACCCACAGCTTGCCGCGCGCATCGAAGGCGATACCCAGTGCATTGCGATGGCCCAGCGACCACACCTGCGCGGCAACGCCGCCCTGCGAGGCGAACGGATTGTCGGCCGGCACGCTGCCGTCGTCGTTGAGGCGGATCAGCTTGCCGAGATTGCCGCTCATCTCCTGGGCCGGATCGAACTTCTGGCGTTCGCTGGAGGTGATCCACAGTTTGCCGTCCGGACCAAAGGCGAGACGGTGGCCGTAGTGGCCCTTGCCGCTGACTTTCGGGGTCTGGCGCCAGATCACCTTGAGGTCTTCCAGCGTGCCGCTGCCATCGGCGGCCAGTGCCAAGCGCGCGCGCGCCACCGCAGCACCGCGGGTATCGCCGTCGCCTTCCTCGGCGTAGCTGAGATAGATCAGCTGGTTCTTCGCGAAGTCAGGATGCGGCAGCACGTCGCCGAAGCCCCCTTGGCCGCCGTAGGCCACCTCGGGCACACCGGTGATGGTCGCGGTCTTGCGGGTCTGCACGTTGAAGTGCTTCAGCGCGCCTTTCTTCTCGGTGACCAGCAGGCTGCCGTCGGGCAGGAAGCTCATCGCCCATGGCTCGTCGAAGCGGGCGAACTCGGTGGCCGCGAACGGCCACTGGGCCTTCTTGAGCACGGGCGCGCTGGGGCTGGCCGTGTCTGCCGCGACGCAGGCGGTGGTGAACACGGCGGGGGTGAGGCTGATAGCGAGGGTGAGCAACAGCTTGCGGGTCATGGAAGTCTCCGTCGGGGAGGCGATGGCCAGCCCCTGTTGTACACCATGGCCATCAACGCCGCGTGGACCAAAGGTCCTGCGGGCATGACAACGGCGACCCGAAGGCCGCCGCTGTCGTTTGCGCTGTCGCCGTGCGGGAAGGCGCGATCAGGTGCCGCGCGGCACGCCCTTGTCCAGGTGTGCCTGGCGCAGCGCGGTGGATTCATCCCAGCCGCGGCGGACCGCATTGCGGGCCTGTTCCCAGCTCAGCTTGCTCTGGCCGTGTTCCTGCGCCCAACGGGTCTGCAGCTCGGCCTCCACTTCTTCATACGCGCGGATCATGTCGTCGGCACGGGTGCGATGACCGAGCTGATACGCGGGCTCGTAATCATCGAAGAACTGGTTGTTGTCGTAGTACGGTTCGCTCGGGAAGCGCTCACGCCAATAGTCCGATACGGCCTGGCGCGGGACACCGTCTTCCGGCACCCGGCCGGGGATCTGATAGTCAGTGCTCATGTGTTGGCTCCGGTTGGGTGAAGCTTCACCGTACCCAAAGCCGGGTTAACGTCATGGACCCGCGAGGTGAATGACACATCAAGCGCCATTCACCTGCGCATCGGCTCAGCCCGGGTGATCGCGGCGCGGGAATTTGTAGATCACCGCACCCACGGCAAACGCGATGCCTGCCGCGGCGATGTTCTGCCAGCTCGCACTGGCGAACAGGGCCAGGCACAGTACCAGCGCGAGGATCGGAATCAGCGGGCCACCCGGCAGTTTCAGCGCACCCGGGCGATCACGGAAACGACGCGCCAGCACCAGCACCGCGGCGGCCGTGCCGATGTAGGCGAACAGGCGCGTGGTCATCGACAGCAGTGCCAGCTGCACGAACGAACCGGACAACGCCAGCGCCAGCGCGATCAGGCCCTGCGCGATGATCGCCGCCGCCGGGGTGCGGAAGCGCGGGTGCACCTGGGCCAGGATCTTCGGCCCGTAGCCATCGCGCGCCAACGCGAACAGGAAGCGCGGCCCCATCATCATCGTGTTGCTGTTGGTGCCGAGGATGGAGATCGTCGCGCCGACGGTCAGGATCAAGGCGAGCGTCAGACCACCGAAGCTGGCGGCGGCATCGGCCAGTGGCGTCGGCGAGCTGGCCAATCCGGCCAGCGTGCCCTGCGCGATGAACTGCACCGCGCCGTAGATCACGGTGACGGTGATGATCATGGTGATCAACGCGAACGGAATATCGCGGCGCGGGTTCTTGTACTCGCCGGCGGCGGCCGGGATGTTCTCGAAGCCGGCGTAGGCATACAGCAGCAGGAGTGCGGCTTCGCCCATGCGCTGCAGATCGTGCGGGTCCGGGCGCACGCCGGAGAAGGCCAGATCGGTATCGACGTAGAACACGCCGATCGCCACGAACAGCAGCAGCGGCAGCAGCTTGCCGATCACCAGGATCACCCCGGTGCGCGCCGCCGAGCGCACGCCGGCCACGTTCACCGCGGTGAGGAAACCGAGCGAGACCACGATGATCGCGACGCGGCCGATGTCATGCCCGGCCCAGGGCCAGAAGCGCGCCACCGCATCGGCCAGTGCATTGCTGAGCGCCGCCGCGGAGCTGATCCGGGTCAGCCAGATCATCCAGCCGATCTCGAACCCGGCAAACCGGCCGAACGCCTCACGCGCATACAGATAGCTGCCGCCGGGCTCGTCGAAGTAGCTGGCCGCCTGCGCGTAGCAGAGCACCAGCAGCGCGACCACGATGCCGGCGGCGACCACGCCCCACAGGCTGAAGGGACCGAGCAGGGCAACGGTGGCGGCCGGCAGCAGGTAGATGCCACTGCCGATCACATCGTTGATCGAGAGGCCGACGATCTGCCAGCGGCTGACCGCGCGTTCGAGCTGCGGATCCGGCGGTGCGGTACTCACGGTACGCTCCCCGCCAGCACGGGCAGCTGCCACTCGGCCTGCAGGCGCTGGTACTCCGCGCGCGGCAACAGCACGAAGCGCGGCCGCGCGCTGGCCTGCAACCAGGCCAGCAGCGTGGTCATCGGTGCGGGCGCCATCGCGGTGCAGCCGGCGGTGGCCTCACCGGGCGCGCGCCACAGGTGGGCGAAGATGCAGCTGCCACGCCCGGGCGTGGCCTTGGGGTTGTGCTCGATGACGAAGCCTTCGCGGTAGCGCACGTCGCCCTTGTTGTGCAGGTCCAGCCGCATCGGCTCGGTCGAGCCTTCCACTGCCTCCGCCCCGACCACCTCGGCATCGACGATGCGGTTGTAATACGGCGAATCCGGCACATCCATGCAGTAGCTGGTGTCGCGCATCGGCTGGTAGGGCAGGCCGCTGGTGACGCCGGGCGCATAGCCGAAGGCCGGCCCGATCGCAAAGATACCGGCCGGGCTGCGCCCGTCGCCTTCCTGCTTCTGCGGCGTTCCGGCCTGGGCCGGATGCAGTCCTTCACCCCAGGCGCTGCCGCTGCGGCCCACGGCGACATCGACGGCGGCGCCGTGCGGCTGCCAGCCCTGCGCAGTGCGCTCAAAGGCCTGGAGCTTGCCCTGGGTGGCGTCCCAGCCTTCGGTGGTGACCACGACCAGCTGCGTGCTGCCATCCAGTGGGGTGGCCAAGACGGGAGCGGTGGCGAGCAGCAGCACCGCGGCGGTGACGGAACGGAACAGCGACATCATCGTGGCGGACTCCAGGGATCAGCTGTCGATCAGGTGTTCGATCCGTTCCAGGTTCACCCCGAGCTGGCGGTGGCGGTCCGGGTTGGCGTGGCACAGCAGGACGAAGACAACATCCAGCAACGACTGCAATGAGGAACGGTACAGCAGTTGTGCCACGTGCGGCGCCGGGTCGTGGGCGCACAGCACCAGGCTGGCATCGGCGTGCGCGCGCAGCGGGTTGGCGCTGTGGCGGGTGATCGAGACCACCTTGCCGCCCATGTCCTGGAACTGGCGCGACAGCTGGAACAACTGCGGCAGCTTGCCGAATTCGGAGAACACCAGCATCGCATCCCCGGGCCGCGCGGCCGAGAGGTTGGCCATCATCAGGATCGGGTCGGCGTGGTGCACGGTGAGCATGCCGAGCAGCGACAGCCGCATGGCGAACTCGCGCGCGTACAGGCCGTCATCGCCCAACCCGTAGACGAATACCTTGGGCGCCCCATCGATCAGCTGCACGATGGCTTCGATGTCGGCCTGGGGATTGGCCAGCCAGGTCTCTTCTTCGGCCGCGGCTTTGCTTGCGCGCAGGCGCTCGGCGATCTGGGTGAAACCGTCGGCCGCCTCGGGCGCCGGTGGCCGGCTGTGCGGGTCGTTGCCGGCGCGCGCGACGGCCTCGCCGATGGAGTACTTGAGATCGGGGTAGCCCTTGAAGCCCAGCTTCTGGCTGAACTTGACCACGCTGGACTGGCTGATCCCCAATGCACTGGCCAACTGCTGGGAGGAGTAATCGCGCAGGAGATGGGCGTTGTCGAGGATGAAGTCGGCGATGCGACGTTCGATCGCCGACATGTGGTCACGCTCGGAGCGGATTTTCACCAGAGGGGGCATGGATGGGGCATCAGGTCCGGAAAGGAGAGAATACGCAAAGCACCGGGTAGAGCCGACCGTTGGTCGGCTGCGCAAGGCGGAATCGCGCGAAGTAGAGCCGACCGTTGGTCGGCTACGCACGCCGGAATCGCGCGAACAGCAGCCACCCATGGGGTGGCTCTACCCGCAGGTGGTGCAGGCAGTGTCACCACCGCCGCGGCGTGATCATCTCCAGCCCACGTACCTCGGTGATGCCCAGCCCGGGCGCATCGCTGATGGTGATTTCCGATTCGTTGAAGTTGACCCCACCGGTGACCGGGTTGAACTGGCCCAGTGATGGCCCGTCCAGATCCACCTTGGTGATGATGTCGCTCTTGGCGACGGCCAGGTGCACGGCGGCGGCCACGGAGATGCTCGATTCGATCATGCAGCCGATCATGCACGGCACGCCGTAGATCGCGGCGATGTCGGCGATGCGGATCGCGTTGGACAACCCGCCGGTCTTCATCAGCTTGATGTTGATGATGTCGGCGGCGCGCTGCTGGATCAGGTCGAATACCTGGCCGGGGTTGAACACGCTTTCATCGGCCATGACCGGGGTGTTGACGCGGTCGGTGACGTATTTCAGGCCACTGATGTCGGCGGCCTTGACCGGCTGCTCGAGCAGTTCCAGCACCACGCCGGCTTCTTCCAGCGCACGCATCGCATGCACGGCCTGTTTGGCGGTCCAGCCCTGGTTGGCATCCAGGCGCAGCAGGGCGCGGCCCTGCACCGCGGCGTGGATCGCCTTGACCCGCTCGATGTCCAGGCCGATGTCCTTGCCGACCTTGATCTTCAGCGATTCGAACCCGCGTTCGATCGCCGAGAGCGAGTCGGCCACCATCTTGTCGATGTAGTCCACGCTGATGGTGATGTCGGTGGTGATCACCGGATCGCCACCGCCGAGCATGCGGTACAGCGGTGCGTTGTGCAGCTGGGCCCACAGATCGTAGACCGCGATCTCCACCGCCGCCTTGGCGCTGGTGTTGCGCTCCATCGAGGTCTGGATCAGCCCGCAGAGCCGGTTGAGGTTGGCCACGTCCTCGCCGATCAGGCGCGGTTTGATGAAGCTGTCGATGGCCTCGATGATCGAGCCGTGGGTGTCCCCCGTGATCACCGCGGTGGCCGGCGCTTCACCGTAGCCGGTGTGGCCGCTGTCGGTGCGGACCAGCACCACCACGTCTTCGACGGTGTCCACGGTGCGCAGCGCGGTCTTGAACGGGGTCTTCAGCGGCACGCGCAGCATGCCGAGTTCGATGTCGGTGATCTTCATTCAGGGGTCTGTGGCCGAAGGCGCTGGATGTTGGTGATGCGGTCGATGTAGCTCACGGTATCGCTGGCCATCATCGGCTCCAGTGGAGTGACCGACACGCCGTTGAGATGGGCCTGCACGCGCTTGCCGTCCGCGCCGATCCAGCCGCCGCCGGCGGTGTCATGGATCAGCCAGGTACGGCCGTCGATGTGGCCGATCGCCATCATCACGTGCCCGGGGATGTAGACCAGATCGCCGACCTGCAGTGCTTGTACGGCGGCATCGCGCGTGGGCGTGCCGTCCTTGGCGGTAAAGGCGATGCGGTCCAGCGCGGGGCTGATCGCCTGCGCGCTGGTGTTGCGTGGCATCAGCACGCCGGCACTGCGGTAGATCTCCGAGACGAAGCCGCTGCAGTCGCGGGTGTCGTAATCGTGGCCCCAGCCGTAGCGTTCGCCGAGGAACTTGAAGGCCTGGGTCAGCAGCGTGCGCGGGGTCAGCGGCAGGTAGTCGTCCGCAGTGTCCTGCGAACGCGGCAGCAGTGCCGGGACCAGCGCCAGGCGGCCCTCGGCATCGCGCACCGGCAGCTGCACCACATGCGCGGCGTGGGCCTGTTGGCCATTGACGGTCTTCTCCAGCGGCCAGTCGGCGATCACCGGCAGGCGCACGCCCATGTCCAGTTGGAGCCGCGACACGCGCGGTTCCTCTGGGGTGTAGGCGGTGAACGCCGTGGCGCCGGTGACCACGCGGTAAGGACCGTGCTGACCGTAGCCGAGCACGGTGTCCGCGTCACCGATACCCACGAAGCGCTTCTCGATCCACGCCGAATAACGTTCGCTGGTAATGAACAGCCAGCGCCCGTCGGCGCTTTCATGCAGCACCGCCACGGCGTCGCCGGGGAACAGCGCCGACTCCTGGAAGCGGTCGATGTCGGTGTCGCCTTGGCTGCTGAACACCCGCAGCGCGGTCGGGAACGCCCGCAGCGCGGCACGATGGGTGACCAGGCCGTACTGGAGGGGGCGCTGCGCCGGTATCGCCTCCAGCGCGAGATTGGCCAAGGTGTCAGTGCGCTGCCGGTCGCTGATGGTCTTGCCGTCCTGGCCATACAGCGTGCGCTCCGGCCATTTGGACAGCGACTGGATGCTGCCCAGCACGTGAGCGCGGGGCAGCTGCGCCGGCAGCGCGCGCAGGTCATGGATCGAGGCATCCTCGGACCGCATCCGGGCGTTCTGCGCTGCGATACCGGCGCGATCGAGGATCACGCGGTCCGGATCGGGCAGGCGATCGGCCCAGAAGCCGGGGCTGAGGTAGGCCTCGCGCAGGGCGATGACCCCGCCGAAATCAGCGCTGGGCG
>DMZT01000089.1 GCA_003484865.1 Stenotrophomonas sp. | reverse complement strand
CTGCTGCTGGCCGCCGCCGGCGTGCTGGCCGGGCGCTCGGTCAGCGTTCCCGATCCCGCGCGCTGCCCGGCGCTGCGCACGATGGTGCCCAGTTGGCTGCCCAGCGAACGCACCCTGGTCGATGATGGTGACCTGCTGACCTCCTCGGGCCAGGATGCCTGGAAGTACCTCAGCCTGCGCCTGCTGGCACGGGTGTACGGGCAGAGCGTGATGAACACCGTCATCCAGCAGCTGCAGCTGGTGATCCCGCGCACCGAACTGCATGACCTGGAACGTTTCAGCCCGAATTTCGCCCACGGCGACCGCTGCATCCTCAAGGCACAGCGCTGGCTGCACGGCATCGCCGCACGCGGCGCGGGGCTGGACGACATCTGCGCACAGGCCGGCCTGGAGCCGCGGACCCTGCAGCGCCGGTTCCTCAAAGCGACCGGCATGCGTCCGATCGAGTACTGCCAACGCCTGCGCATCGCCAAGGCGCAGTTGCTGCTGCAGGCGGGCGGGCTGGTCGACCAGGTGGCGTGGGCGGTGGGCTACTCCGACCAGAGTGCGTTCCGGCGGCTGTTCCTGCGCATCGTCGGGCTGACGCCGACACGCTATCGGCGCCAGGTGGCCGCGCAGCAGCGTGAGCGTGCGGCGGCGCACCCCGGCACCCGGGCGGTCGAACCGCTCCGCTCGGCGGCCTGAATCGCGCAACACCGGCACGCTTGATCCATTGACGCCTTGCTGGGACCATGCCGGCGGGCCCGATGCAACAGCCGTCGCCGCGTGGCAGGTCCCGGGCGATCGCGGAGAGAAACAATGATCAGCAGTGTAGGCCCGGTACCGCTTGCGGTCGTGTGGGTGTTGGTGGGTCTCGGCATTGCGATGCTGGTGGCCAGTGTGGTGCGTGCTCCGGCAATCGAGGGCGCACCGCGTCCGCGATCGGTGGTGGTGGACATGCTGCTGCTGGGCCTGCTCGCCGGGCGGGCAGGTTTCGTGATCTGGCATGCAGGCGACTATGTGGCCGATCCCTGGTCGGTGCTGCGTGTCGGCGATGGCGGGTTCCTGCTGTGGCCGGCACTGCTGGTCGGGCTGGGGTGGGGCGGGTGGCGCCTGCGTCGCTGGCCCACCCTGCGCCGCCCCGTGGGTGCCGCTGCGCTGGCAGGCCTTGTCGGTTGGGCCGTGCTGTCCACGGGCGCCGGCTGGCTGCAGCAATCGCGGGTGTCATTGCCGGCGATCACGCTGACATCGTTGCAGGGCGCGCCCGTCGCGCTTGACGAGACCCGCGGCGAGCCCGTGGTGATCAACCTCTGGGCGAGCTGGTGCGGCCCGTGCCGCCGCGAAATGCCGGTACTGGCACGCGCGCAGCAGCGCCATCCTGATATCCGCTTCCTGTTCGTCAACCAGGGCGAGACGCGTGAGGAAGTGGATGCCTTCATGTCGGCCGAACACCTGTCGCTGCGCAATGTGCTGCTCGACGAAGAGGCGCGTGTTGCCGAACGGCTGCAGGTACATGCGTATCCGACTACCCTGTTCTTCGATGGGCAGGGCCGGCTGCGGCACCTGCACCTGGGCGAGCTGACAGCCGCCGGCCTGCAATCCAAGCTCGACGACCTGTAAGGGTCGCGGGTCGTTTGTTCCATGAATCCAGGAGTCTCCATGACGTTGAAATCCTCGCGCACGCTGATCACCGCGCTGTCCGCCGTGCTGCTGATCACACTGGCCGGCTGCAGCCAGGCGCAGACGCCGAAGGCCGCGGCCGAGAAAGCCGGCGGTGAACGCCCGGCGGTGCTGAAGGGCATCGAGAAGCATGGGTTCGAAGTGATCGGCGAGTTCGACGCACCCGGCGGCCTGCGCGGTTTTGCCGGCGTGGTGGGGGGGCAACAACCGGCGGCGGCGTATGTGACGGCCGATGGGAAGAATGTCGTGGTGGGCAGTCTGTTCGATGCCAACGGTGAAGATGTGGGCGCCGCGCCGCTGGAGAAGCTGGTGGCCAAGCCGATGTCCGAGCGCTCGTGGAAGAAGCTCGAGGAGAGTGCGTGGGTGCGTGACGGCAAGGCTGACGCGCCGCGCGTCGTCTATACCTTCAGCGATGCGAACTGCCCGTACTGCCATCGGTTCTGGGAGGCCGCGCGGCCGTGGGTGGACGCGGGCAAGGTGCAGCTGCGCCACGTGATGGTCGGTGTGATCCGCGAAGACAGCCCCGCCAAGGCGGCCGCGATCCTCACCGCGCCCAACCCCAGCGCGGCGCTGCTGGAGAACGAGCGCCTGTTCGACAAGGGCGGCATCAAGCCGGCGGCATCGCTGACGGCGGAAGTCGCCAACAAGCTCGATGCCAATCAGGTGCTGATGATCGAGCTCGGTTTCCAGGGCACACCCGGCATTCTGTTCAAGGACGCCCAGGGAATGGTGCAGCGCCGTTCCGGCATGCCGCAGGGGGATGACATGACCGTGGTGCTCGGCCCGCGCTGAGCACTGGCGACCGTAGTGCCACAACGCGCCGGGCATTGCCCGGCGCGTTGCGTTTGGGCGGCCGGATATCCGCCGGGTAGTAGGGGGGCGACGCGCTGTCGCGTTCGACTTGATCTGGATCAAGGCTGAAAACGCCTGCGTCGCTACGCTTCCCTGCATGCGCTATCTCCTGGATTTCCCCGCCTGCAGCGGACACCTAGCCACCCAGTCAGAAAACTGCCTGAGAACGTTCACGGCGCTCTCACTTTGCGATTGTTACTCAGAGCGCTGGCGGCCGCGCGTCAACGCGGCGGTCATCAGGGATGAGGGGATCCCGTGCGAGCGTACCCATGCAGGCGATGTGTCCGATGGCGTGACCGCCACCGAACCACGCGTCGGCAGAGGTCGCGCGCATTGCAGTGCCGGGCTGCGTGCTCACCACCTGCGACGTTGTGAACGTCAGCCGGTGTTGACCCGCGGGACTGTGTACGGTTCAAGGAGGACGTGATGCGCTTGGCTGTGTTGACGGTCGCATGCGTGGCAGCGTTGGCTGCGGCGCCGGTCCATGCACAGGATTCGGCTGCCGCGTTGCGGCAGGACATCCAGACGCTCCGGCAGACGCTGGAACAGATGGAAGAGCGCCTGCAGGCCATCGAATCCGGCAAACCTCCGCCCACGTCACCGAGGGTCACGGCGGCACCTGCGCCGAGCACGAGCGTCCCCGCCGCACCTTCGCCAGCGCCCCTGACCGCCCAGGCACAGGTGCCCGGCATGGGGCAGGCCATCCTTCCGCAACGCGACTCCGTTGCTGATCCGTCCACCGCCGCATCCCGCCCGGACAGTGCCGCCGGCCCGACCGATCCCGAGCTGAAAGGCTTCTTCGCGATCCCCAACACCGATACGCTGATCCGCATCGGCGGCTACGCCAAGCTCGATGCGATCGCCGATTCACGGGCGGCCGGCGACCAGGAGCAGTTCATTACCTCCTCGATCCCGGTCGGCAGTGCGCACCGGGATGTCTCCAACTTCACCCTGCATGCCAAGCAGACCCGCTTCAGCTTTGAAGCGCGGCGGCCGACCACCCATGGCAACCTGCGCTTCTACCTGGAGAACGACTTCTTCGGCAGCAGCGACAGCTATCAGTTCCGCCTGCGCCATGCTTACGGGCAGCTCGGCAATACCTACGCCGGCTATGGCTATTCGACCTTCATGGATGCCGACAGCCTGCCCGACACCCTGGATTTCGCCGGGCCAGGGGGGGCGGGCTACCTGCTGGTGGCCGGCATCCACCACAGCTTCGCGATGGGCAAGGGCAACACGCTGACCGTGGCTGCCGAAGATCCGGATACCCAGTTGAGCAACCCCGCCGAGGGGATCATGCCGGTCGATCAACTGCCGGATGTCACCGTTACCGCGCGCATGGAGCGCGACTGGGGCCATCTGCAGTTGGGCGCGGTCGCCCGCAGCCTGGGCTACGACGGCGATGCAGGCGACGGCCGTCGTTTCGCCGGCGGCCTGCAACTCAGTGGCTCGGCCGCGGTGGGCGAGCAGGACCTGCTGCTGTTCGGGATGCTCGGTGGCAAGGGCCTGGCCCGCTATACAGCCGACCTGACCGGTTCGGGCATGGATGCGGTGGTGACCGCAGACGGGCGCCTGCAGGCGTTGTCGCTGTACGGCGGTTTCGTCGGTTACACGCATTACTGGTCGCCGTTCTGGCGTTCCAACCTGATCTACGGCCAGCTCACCAGCGGGCGCAACGAGGCGCTGGCCGCCGATGCGTTCCGCCAGAGCCGCTATGGCGTCTTCAATCTGCTCTGGAGCCCGGCACCGTCGTGGACGATGGGCATGGAACTGCTCTACGGACAACTGGAACAGCAACGCGGGCAACGCGGTGACACGATGCGGCTGCAGGGCAGCCTGCAATACAACTTCATCAAGTAACTCCCACCGCCCGGCACGACCGGGTCCCTGCCTGGCAAAGGAGCAAACGTCATGGCACAAGCAAAGAAAATCGGGGTCGTCGGCGCCACCTTCCTGGTGGCCGGCAACATGATGGGGTCGGGGGTGTTCCTGCTGCCCTCCAGCCTGGCCAAGATCGGTACCGCCTCCATCTGGGGCTGGCTGATCACCACGGCCGGCGCGCTGCTGCTGGCGTTCGTGTTCGCCAAGCTCGGCAGGCTCGCGCCCAAGGCCGGTGGCCCGTATGCCTATGCACGCGATTGGTTCGGCCCCTACATGGGCTTCCAGACCAACACCATCTACTGGTTCGCCAACTGGATCGGCAACGTTGCCATTCCGATCGCGGCGGTGGGCTACTTCAGCTACTTCTTCCCGATCCTGTCCGAGCCGCTGCCGCGCTGCATCGCCGTGCTGGCGCTGGTGTGGGCGCTGAGCTTCGCCAACGTCATCGGCCCGTCGTTCGTCAGCAAGCTGCAGACGGTGACCACCAGCTTCGCCCTGGTACCGATCCTGGGCATCGCGATCTTCGGCTGGTTCTTCTTCGATCCGACCATTTTCAAGGGCGCCTACAACGTCTCCGGTGAATCCAACTTCGGCGCGATCTCCAGTGCGGCGGCGTTGACGCTATGGGCCTTCATCGGCGTGGAATCGGCGTCGGTGACCGCGGGTGTGGTCGAAAACCCGGAGAAGAACGTGGCCCGCGCGACGCTGGCCGGCGTGTTCCTGGCGGCGATCGCCTACATCGCCAGCTCCTCGGTGATCATGGGCATGGTGCCCAACGGCGACCTGCAGGTCTCCGATGCGCCGTTCGCACTGGCGGCTGCCAATGCGGTGGGTGGCTGGGGCGGGGCGCTGGTGAGCCTGTGTGCGTTCGTGGGTGCGGCCGGCTCGCTCGGCGGTTGGATCCTGCTGACCGCGCAGAGCGCCAAGGCCGCCTCCGATGACGGTCTGTTCCCCAGCATCTTCAGCAAGACCAACAAGGATGACGTGCCGGTAAAGGGCGTGCTGATCGTGGCGGTGCTGATGACCCTGGCGGTGCTGGTCACCTCCACCTCCAAGACCGCCTCGGCCCAGTTCGATGTGATCACCTCCGCGGCGGTCGTGCTGACGCTGCTGCCGTACATCTACTCCTGCGTGGCCTGCTATTTCGTGGTGGAGCGCTCGCACACGCTGGTCCATACCGGCGCGTTCTGGCTGCTGACCAGTGTCACCGTCGTGTACTGCCTGTGGGCGATCTTCGGCTCGGCCGGCAACATCGTGCAGTACGCCTTCCTGTTCGTGTTGTTCATCACGGTGTTCTATCCGTTCTTCAGCGAGGAGCGTCGCCGCCAGCGCGGCCAGCTGCCCGCGCTCGACGCCGCCGTCCGCACGACGCTTTCGTGATCTTCCCCCAGGAGAATCCCTGTGTACTTCAAGTCCCTTGATTACCCGATCATCGTCATCGACGATGACTACGAATCCCCGCGCATCGGCGGCATCCTGATCCGTGCACTGGTGGACGAGCTGCGCAAGAATGACCAGCGCGTGCTGTGCGGGTTGACCCTGGCCGATGCGCAGGCCGGTGCGCGCACCTATGTGGCGGCCTCGGCGGTGCTGATCTCCATCGATGGCACCGAGGAGAACCCGGAGCAGTTCCAGCGCCTGCTGGGCTTCCTGCGCGAGCAGACGGCCCGGCGCGCCAACCTGCCGGTCTTCCTGTACGGCGAACGACGCACGATCGAGAAGGTGCCGAGCAAGCTGCTGAAGTTCGTGCACGGCTACATCTTCCTGTTTGAAGACACCAAGAGCTTCATCTCGCGCCAGGTGATGCGTGCGGCCGAAGACTACATGGCCAATCTGCTGCCACCGTTCTTCAAGGCCCTGATTCACCACACCGCCGAATCCAACTACTCCTGGCACACGCCCGGGCATGCCGGCGGCGTAGCGTTCACCAAGTCGCCAGTGGGACGTGCGTTCCACCAGTTCTACGGGGAGAACACGCTGCGCAGCGATCTGTCGATCTCGGTGCCGGAGCTGGGTTCGCTGCTGGACCACACCGGCCCGATCAAGGAGGCCGAGAACGAGGCGGCGCGCAACTTCGGCGCCGACCATACCTTCTTTGTCACCAACGGCACCTCCACCGCCAACAAGATCGTCTGGCACGGAACCGTGGGGCGGGGCGATGTGGTGTTCGTCGACCGCAACTGCCACAAATCCCTGCTGCATTCGCTGATCATGACCGGCGGCATCCCGGTCTACTTCACCCCCAGCCGCAACGCGCACGGCATCATCGGCCCGATCAGCCTGGATCAGTTCACCCCCGAATCGCTGCAGCAGGCCATTGCTGCCAACCCGCTGGCCAGCAAGGCCTACAAGGCCGGGTCCAAGCCGCGCATCGCAGTGGTGACCAACTCGACCTACGACGGCCTCTGCTACAACGCCGAGAAGATCGCCGAGGAGATCGGCAGCGCGGTGGACTTCCTGCATTTCGACGAAGCCTGGTACGCCTACGCCGCGTTCCATCCGTTCTACGAGAACCATTACGGCATGGCCAAGGGCAAGCCGCGTGAGCAGGATGCGATCATCTTCACCACGCACTCCACGCACAAGCTGCTGGCCGCGTTCTCGCAGGCCTCGATGATCCACGTGCGCAACGCGGCTTCCCGTGAGCTGGACGCCGAGCGCTTCAACGAAGCTTTCATGATGCACACCACCACCAGCCCGCATTACGGGGTGATCGCGGCCTGCGATGTGGCCTCCAAGATGATGGAGGGCGCGGCCGGCGAATCGCTGGTGCAGGAGATGCATGACGAAGCGATCGCCTTCCGCCGCGCGATGCTGCATGTGCGCGAGGACCTGGGCCGGGACGACTGGTGGTTCAGCGTCTGGCAGCCGGACAAGCTGGAGCGCTCGCTGGCCAAGGGCGACGCACCGGCCCCGATGGTGGCCAAGCGCAGCGAGTGGTACCTGCAGCCGGATGCGCACTGGCACGGCTTCGATGGCCTGGTCGACGACTACGTGCTGATCGATCCGATCAAGGTGACCCTGCTCACGCCCGGGCTGTCGATGGACGGCGAAATGGGCCAGCGCGGCATTCCGGCCGCGGTCCTGAGCAAGTTCCTGTGGACCCGCGGCATCACGGTGGAGAAGACCAATCTCTATTCGGTGCTGTTCCTGTTCTCGATGGGCATCACCAAGGGCAAGTGGAGCACCCTGGTCACCGAGCTGATGGCCTTCAAGGAGCTTTACGACTGCAACGCGCCGTTGACCCGCGCGCTGCCGCAGCTGGCCGCCGAGTTCCCGATCGCCTACGCCGGCTGGGGCCTGCGCGATCTGTGCGATGCGCTGCATGCCTTCAACGCCGAGTTCGGCGTGGCCCAGGTGATGCGCGCGATGTACGTGGATCTGCCCGAGCCGGTGATGACGCCGGCCGAGGCCTACGACCACCTCGTACGCGGCCAGATCGAGCGGGTCGACATCGAGCAGATCAGCGGCCGTATTGCCGGGACCATGCTGGTGCCGTACCCGCCGGGCATTCCGACCATCATGCCGGGTGAGCGCTTCGGCACCAGCGATGAGCCGATCATCCAGTCGCTGCGGATCGCCCGCGAGCAGAACGCGCGTTTCCCGGGCTTCGAGTCGGATGTGCACGGGCTTATCATCGATACCGACGGCGATGCGCCGAGCTACAAGGTGGAGGTGCTGAAGGTCTGACGCCTGCGCGCAGGACCCTCGGCCAGCGATGGATACAGCACGCGAGCAGCGGGTCCTCACGTTTTCCATCGGGGTGACGATGGCGGTCAGCGCCATCGGCTTCGTCGGTGGCCTGCTGGTAGGCTCGCAGGCCATCCTGTTCGACGGCGTCTACAGCCTGGTGGATGTGGCGCTGACCCTGGTGGCATTGTCGGTGCTGCGGCTGGTGGCGCGGGAAGAAAGCCCGCGCTTCCAGTATGGGTACTGGCACCTGGAGCCGATGGTGGAGGCCCTTGGCGGGGCGATCCTGTCGCTGGCCTGCATCTATGCGTTGGCCAACTCGGTGATCGGGCTGACCACCGGGGGTCATGAGGTCAAGGCGGGGCCTGCGCTGCTGTGGGCCGCCGTCCTGTGCGTGAGCAACCTGGCCATGGCGGCGTTCGTGCGTACCCGTGCGATGCAGCTGCATTCGGCCCTGCTGTGGCTGGACGTGCGCGCCTGGCTGCTCAGCGGGTTGATGAGCCTGGCCGTGGTGCTGGCCTTCGCGATCGCCTTGCTGCTGCGCGGTGGCGCGCATGCCCACTGGATTCCCTATCTGGATCCGCTGGTGCTGGCCGCGATCAGTGTCGCGGTGTTGCCGGTACCGCTGCGCAGCGCCTGGAAGGCCATGCGCGAAGTGCTGCAGGTGGCGCCGGATACGCTGGATGCGCGCGTGCAGGCGGTGATGAAGGACTTCGTCGTCGAGCACGGCTATCTGGATTTCACCAGCCACGTGGCCAAGATGGGCCGCATGCGCTTCGTCGAAATCCACATCCTGACCCACCCGGACACGGTCATCGGCACCATCGGGAACGTGGACCGGCTGCGTGATGAGATCGCCGAGCGACTGGATGCGCGCGGCAGTGAGTTCTGGCTGACGATTGATTTCACGGCCGATCCGGCCTGGACCTGAGGCGCGCAGGCGGAACCTTGATGTCTGCACCGCAGCATTCCAAGGCACTGCGTTGACCTCAACCGCAGTTGAGGCCGGACACTGCGCGCCCACCCCCTGAAGACGCCTGACCCATGTTGATCGATGCTCCTGTTGCGCCCGCCGGCCTGTTCGGCTTCATCAATCCGTCCGGCCTGTACGACCCGACCGGGAACGGCTATTCCCACGTGGCGGTGGTCCGGCTGCCGGCACGCGTGATCCACATCGCCGGGCAGGGCGGGGAAACCGCCGATGGCGCTCTGTCGCCGAGCTTCGAGGCGCAGGTTGCCCAGGCGCTGGACAACCTGAGCCTGGCGTTGGCCTCGGCCGGTGCAACCCTGGCCGACGTGGCCAAGCTGACCGTACTGGTGGTGGATCACGATCAGGATCGGCTCGGCATCCTGTCCGATCAGATCGGTCGCCGCTGGCCCTTGGGTCGTGCGCCGACCTGCACGCTGATCCCGGTGCCGCGCCTGGCGTTGGACGGCATGCTGTTCGAGATCGAGGCAACGGCGTACACCGCCTGAACACCTTGGGCGAACGCCCCACATATCAATATATGAAACATATATGATGTG
>DMZT01000065.1 GCA_003484865.1 Stenotrophomonas sp. | reverse complement strand
CGTTGCCGGCTTCGGCCTCGGGCACCAGGCGATGCCCGGCCACTGCCACGAACAGGGTCTGCACGTCTTCGGGCACCACATGCGCGCGGCCGAGCAGCAGCGCATGCGCCTTGGCGGCGCGCAGCAATGCCAGCCCGGCACGCGGCGACAGGCCCACGCGCACCCCGGCGTGCTGGCGGCTGCGGGCGAGCAGGGCCTGCACATAGGTGATCAACGCCTCGCTGGCATGCACCTGACCAACCGCCTCGCGCAGCGTGCGCACGTCCACCTCGCTAAGGCGCGCGGTGGCCTGCGCGATCAGATGGCGGCGATCGGTGCCGCGCAGCAGCTCGCGTTCCGATTCCGGATTGGGGTAGCCCAGGGCCAACCGCAGCAGGAAACGATCCAGCTGCGAGTCCGGCAGCGGGAACGTGCCGGAGAGGTCGACCGGGTTCTGGGTGGCGATGACGAAGAACGGATCCGGGAGTGGATGGGTCACGCCATCCAGGGTGACCTGCTGCTCGGCCATCGCTTCCAGCAGCGCACTCTGGGTACGCGGCGGCGCACGGTTGATCTCGTCGGCCAGCAACACATGCGTGAACACCGGGCCCGGGTGGAACTGGAACTGGCGGCTGCCGGCGTCATACACCGAGACGCCAAGCACATCGGCCGGCAGCAGGTCAGAGGTGAACTGCACCCGCTGGAAGCCCAGCCCGAGGCTGGAGGCCATGGCATGGGCGAGGGTGGTCTTGCCCAGCCCGGGCAGGTCCTCGATCAGCAGATGGCCGCCGGAGAGCAGCGCCACGAACGCCAGCCGCACCTCCTGCGCCTTGCCCAGCACCAGCCCGTTGACCTGATCCTGGGCGGCGCGAAGGGACTGTCGCAGTACATCGGTTAGCATGGCTGGCACGGGGGGCGAATGATCCATGTCCGTCTCGATTCGATGATTCCACTGATTCTATAGAGCAATGCAGGGCGAACAACGCGCACGCACCATATTCCTGTTGTTGTGGACGCTGGTCACCGCCGTCAAGCTGGTGGTGGCCGCACGTCTGCCCTTGTTCGTGGACGAAGCTTTTTACTGGCAGGAAGGCCAGCATCTGGCGGCGGCCTATTCGGACCTGCCTGGCCTGACCGCTTGGCTGGCACGGCTGGGCGTGGAAGTGGGCGGCAATCATGTGCTTGCACTGCGCCTGCCGTTCCTGGCGATCGGTGCGTGGCTGCCATGGCTGGTCTCACGCATCGCCACGCGCTGGTTCGGTGCGGTGGCCGGTTGGCAGGCGGGCAGCCTCACGTTGTTGATGCCGCTGTCGGCCACGCTGGGCATGCTGGCCGTCCCGGATGTGCCGATGGCTTTGGCCGCGGTGCTGTGCCTGGATGCCGGCGCGCGCCTGCTGCGCAGTGTCGATGCCGCGGCGGCGGTGAAGCTGGCCGCCGGCCTGGCCATCGGCGCACTCAGCCATTACCGCTTCATCGGCGTGATCGTGGTCGGTTTCATCGCGTTGCTGGTGCTGCCGCAGGGCCGGCGCATGCTGCGCGATCCGCGCGTCTGGGTGGCCTTGGCGGTGGGCGTGCTGGCGTGGCTGCCGCTGCTGTCGTGGAATGCCGACAACCATGATGCGGGCCTGAAATTCCAGGTGGTCGAGCGCCACCCGTGGGCGTTCGAATGGAGCGGGCTGTGGTTCCTGGTGATCCAGCCGATGCTGGTCACCCCGATCCTGTGCATCGCGATGTGGAAGGTGGCCCTGGCGGGCACCCGCTCCGGTGGTGGCGCACGCGCGCAATGGCGTTACTTCGGCCTGATCGGCGCGGTGTCGACGCTGTCCATCTTCGGCCTGGGCTTCTTCACCGATGTGGAGCGCATCAGTTTCCACTGGCCGCTGCCGGGCTATCTGGCGCTGCTGATCGCGGTGCCGGTGGTACTCAACGGCTGGCCGCGCTGGCTGCGCCGTACCGGCTGGTGGTTGGCCGGTGCCGGGCTGGCGCTGGCCTTCGGCTATTACCTGACGGTCTCCATCCCGAGCGTGCGTGAGCAGTTGGCCGGCTACAAGTATTACCCGCGCAACTTCGCCGGCTGGGAACCGTTGGCAGGCGCCGTGCGCGACGAGCTGAAACGCATGCCGCCCGGCACGCGCGTGCTGGCCGGCAACTTCAAGGTGGGGGCGGAACTGGGCTTCCAGTTGCGCGACGCCTCTATCGAGGTGCTGCCCCACCCGTTGAACGACAAGCACGGCCGCACTGCGCAGCTGGGGCTGTGGGGGCTGCTGCACGATGGCCAGCGCGACGCGCCGATGCTGCTGGTGCTCTCGCCCAGCGACCAGCGCTATCGCGATCTGCTGGCGCGCTACCACGCGGTCTGCGAACAGGTGGGCCCGCTGCCGCCGCCGCGTGTGGTCAGCAACGATCATGGTTTCCAGCGCTTCCTGTTGTTCAAGCTGCCGGCCGAGCGGGTCGAGGGGCCGTGCGTTACGCCGGCGATGGCCTGGCTGGATACGCCACAGCCCGGCGCCGCGGCGGGCAACCCCCTCCAGGTGCGTGGCTGGGCCTTCAAGGATGGTGTGGGCATCGAGCGTGTCGAGCTGCTGATCGATGGCCAGCCGGTGGGCGATGCGGTCTACGGTCGGCCCTACGACATCACCGGCGCGTGGAAGATCTCCACCGATCCGCAGCACCCGAACGTGGCCTTCGATGCCACGCTGAAGACCGACCACCTCGCGCCCGGCCGTCATTGGCTCGGCATGACGCTGCACGGCAAGGACGGCAGCGTGGAGCAGTGGCAGGAACAGGCCTTCACCGTCCCCGCGCGCTGAGCGTGCGTGTTCTTCCATGGATGACACCGTCATGCGCAATGCGCCGCAGGAATCTGCCCCCCTGTCTGCTTCCCACCCGCACGCCACGCCGGTGTCACCCGCGCTGATCCGTGCGTTGTGGTGCGCGGTGGTGGGCATCGTCGCGATGGGTGTGGCCGCGATGCTGTGGCTCTCACCGCGCGTGTTGTACGCCGATCCGTGGCGCTTCACCCAGAAGCTGCTGGAGATGCCGTGGCCGGGCAACGTGCTGGTGTCGGACAATGGCCACCGCGAAATCCTGCCGAACCTGGTGCGCTACGCCGAGCTGGAGTGGCTGCACGGCAATCAATGGCTGCAGATCGGTACCGGCGTTGCGTTGGCATTGGCCACGGTAGGGCTGCTCGCCCGGACCATCAGGGCCGATGCCTTGGCGCCGCCGCTGCGCGCCGCCGCCACCCTGGTCGCAGCGCTGTCGGTCTTCTGGCTGGGCAGCCAGCGCGCGCTCACCCATGCCAACGAATCGGTCCACGCGTACCTGATCACCGTGGCGCTGATGGCGGGCGTCGCCCTGCTGCTGCGTGGCGATCGCCGCGGCGCGGTCGCGGCCGCCGTATGCGGCGTGGCGGCGACGTTCTCCTTCGGCAGCGGCTTGGCCGTGTTCGTGGGGCTGGCGGCGGTGCTGGTGGTGCGGCGTGCGCCGTTGTCGCACTGGGTGCCCTGGATCGCCGGCCTGCTCGTGGCGGTCGGGCTGCACCTGGGCATGGGGCGGACCGGCATGCCGACACAGATGGCGCTGGCCCCGTTGCCGCAGCTGGACGTGCTGCTGCGCTGGCTGGCCTCGCCCTTCATCTATCTGGCTTGGCCGGCACTGGATCCGGCAGCGGCACAGCAGTTGCCGTTCGCGCCCGTGCGCGGCGTGGTGCATGCCGTGGCCAGTGCCTATCAGGCGCAGTTCGGACCGGTGCTGACCTCGCGCTGGCCGCATCTGCTGATCGGTGCTGCGGGGCTGGCCGGGTTGCTCGGCATGACCTGGCGCACCTGGCAGCGCGGCCACCGCGCCGGGGCGGGGGAATCGGTGGGGCTGGCAATGGCATGGTTCGGCCTGGCCGTGGGCGGGCTGGTCGCACTGAGCCGCTGGACCTATTTTGCCGACTACCCCACGCAGCTGGCCGCACCGCGCTATGTGCCCTGGTCGTGGTTGTTCTGGTCCGGTCTGATGCTGTGGACGATCGTGCGCGTCGGCCTGCGCCGTCCCGGGGCGGTGGCCTGGGCAGCCCTGCTGTTGGCCTTGGTGGCCGTGCCGAGTACGGCGTGGATGGCCTACCTCGGTGCCAGCATGCAGCGGGTGGCCAACATGACCGCTACAGCGGCCGCGGCCGGTGTGGTCGATCCGGATCAGACGCATGGCGAAAGCGTGCCTGGCGAAGTGCTGGCCGCGCTGCCCAGCCTGCGCGCGCACGGGGCATCGGTGTTTGCCTGGCCGGAAGTTCGCTATCTGCAGGGGGCGCCAACGACGGCGACCGGCGTGGCCGTCCCGGTCACCGACGTCTCCCTCGTGCCCGTGCGCAACCTCCTGGAGCACCCGGCCTGGCGCATCGATTTCAGCGCCCAGAGCAGGGCGCCACGGCTGGTCCTGCAATGCGGCGGGCATCCCGTGGGCCTGGCCATGCCGCTGGCGGGCCGCTGGGTTGGTTGGGCCACCGGCGAACTTGATGCCAGCTGCCTGGAGGCGCTGCAACTGCGCTGAGGCTCAGGGCAGGGTGTAGCCGGCCTGGCGCAGCAGCTGGCTCACCGCGATCAGCGGCAGCCCGATCAGCGCGGTCGGGTCGCGGTTCTCGATCGCCTCGAACAAGGTGATGCCCAGGCCTTCGCACTTGAAGCTGCCGGCGCAGTCCAGCGGCTGCTCGGCCGCCACGTAGCGGGCGATCTCGGCGGTCTCCAGCACCCGGAAGTGGACCCGGGTCAGATCACAGCTCGCCAGGGCCTCGCCATCGCGCACCAGGCTCACGGCCGTGTGGAACGCGACCACCTGCCCGGACATCGCGGCCAGCTGCGCATGCGCGCCCTCGACCGAGCCGGGCTTGCCCAGCGGGGCGCCGTTCAGTTCCGCCACCTGGTCCGAGCCGATCACCCACCGGCCCGGGTGCAGGC
>DMZT01000066.1 GCA_003484865.1 Stenotrophomonas sp. | reverse complement strand
GGCAGCGCCGCGGGCGATGGCGATCAGCTCGCGCAACGCGCGCGCCGCACCCGGCTCCAGGCGGGGCAGCAGTGCTTCCCAGGCGGCTACCGCCTCGGCGTCCTGCCCGCGCTGGCGCAGGGCAATGCCGATCAGCCAGCCGGCGCGTTCGCTCTCCGGCGCGAGTGCGTTGGCGTGGCGCAGCCATTGCAGGGCCTGGTCGTCGAACTGTTTGCCGGGTGCGGCCTGGGCGCGCGCCTGTGCCGCTTCGACCAGCACGCCGGGGTCGTCCGGGGCGAGTTGCACCGCGCGGTCGAACGCGGCCGTGGCCTCGGCGAGCTTGCCCAGCGCCAGTTGCGAGCGGCCGAGCAGGGCCCAGCCATCGGCGCGTTGCGGGTCTTTCGCCAGCGCCTCTTCCAGCGCCTGCACGCCATCTTCCAGTGTGGCGGGTTCGTTACTGGCCGCCGTCCGCTCGGCGGCATCCGGCGTGCCGACCAGCAGGTACAACGCGCCACCGGCCAACCCAAGGGCCAGCATCGCGATCACGAAGGGACGGTGTTGGCCGCCCGCACGCAGCGGCCACAGTACGCATGCGGCAACGGCCGCCGCGACCACCGCGGCACTCAGGGCCATCCAAAGGCTCACCAGCGCTCCTCGCTCTTGTCCATCGGTTCGATCCCGCGGCTGCGCCGACGCACCACCCAGATCAGCACGCCCGCGCCGAGCAGCAACGCCACCGGTGGGCCGAACCAGAGCAGCGCATTGCGTGCCTCCATCGGTGGCCGGTACAGCACGAACTCGCCATAACGGTCGACCAGGAACTGCTTGATCTGTGCGTCGCTGTTGCCCTGCTGCATCAGCACCAGCACCTCGCGGCGCAGGTCATGTGCGATCTGCGCATTGGAATCGGCCAGCGATTGGTTCTGGCATTGCACGCAGCGCAGCTCGGCGGCCAGCGCGTGGAAGCGGGCTTCCTCGGCGGCATCGCGATACTGCAACGGGGTCGGGTCGGAGACGGCCTGCGCCATCACCGGCGAGGCCATGGACAGCGTCAGCGCGATCAGCGCCACGCCGACCTGGCGGAGCATCCGGTTACGGCGAGGCGGGCAGCTGCGGCTGGGCATTGGCACGCTCCACCTTTTCCAGTTCCGGAATCAGCTGGGTATCGATGACGCGCTGGCTGAGCGCGCCACTGTACTTCCAGCGCACCACGCCACTGGCGTCAACCAGGAAGGTCTCCGGCGCGGCGGTGACGCCCCAGTCGATCGCGGTGCGGCCTTCGATGTCGCTCAGCACCAGCACGAACGGATTGCCAAGTTGTTCCAGCCAACGCAGGGCATCAGCCGGCTCGTCCTTCCAGTTGTAGCCGATCACGCGCACGCGCTTGGTTTCGGCGAATCTGGTCAGGATCGGATGTTCGTCGCGGCAGGCCGCGCACCAGCTGCCCCAGACGTTGAGCACGTAGGGGGCGCCGCGCAGTTCGGTGCTGCTGACCTTGATGTGCGGATCGTGCAGCACCGGCAGTTCGAAGGCCGGTGCGGGCTTGCCGATCAGTGCCGAGGGCAGGACATCGCGGTCCGGCGCACCGGATTTCATCACCCCGTAGATCATCAGCCCCAACAGCCCGAAGAAGAACAGCACCCCGATGACGATGGCCACGGGCGGCAGCGGACGGGAGGCGGGGCGGGGATCGGACACGGGAAACTCCTAGGGACGACGGAAACGACGATCGGCGGCGGTGACGAAGCCACCCAGTGCCATCAGCAGCGCGCCCAGCCAGATCCAGCGGACGAACGGTTTGATGTGCACGCGCACGGCCCATGCATTGTTGCCCAGCGACTCGCCGAGTGCCACGTAAACATCACCGTTGAGGCGGGCGTGGATGCCGGCCTCGGTCATCACCTGTCCGCCACTGGCGTACAGGCGTTTTTCCGGATGCAGCAGGGCCAGTTCGCGGTCGTGCTGAAGCACGCGCAGGTGCCCGCGATCGGCGACGTAATTCGGGCCCTGTTGATGGTCCACGCCTTCGAAGCGCACTTCATAGGTGCCCACCACCAGCGACTGCCCGGGGGCGAGCGCGACTTCGCGCTGCACGTTCAAGGCTTCGACCAGCAGCGCGCCGGCCAGGAACACGGCCACCCCACCATGGGCCAGCAGCATGCCGACCATCTCGGCAGTGAACCTGCCATTGCCGCGCAGGCGGGTCCAGACGAAACGCCCGGTACCGAACGCGACCCAGGCCGCACCGGTCACGCCGGCGGCGGTCTTCAACGCGCCCTGCGGCGCCATGAAGTACGCGATCACGCCCAGCAGCAGGGCCAGCCCGGCCCACGGTGCCAGCATCGCCAACCGCCGCGAGGCCTGGTCGCGCTGCCAGTTGACCAGCGGCCCGAACGGCAGCAGTGCTACCAGCGGTGCCATCAGCACCACGAACAGCGTGCCGAAGTAGGGCGGCCCGACCGAGACCTTGCCCAGGCCCAAGGCATCGGCCAGCAGGGGATACAGCGTGCCCAGCAGAACCATGCCGCAGGCGGCGGCGAGCAGCAGGTTGTTGGCCAGCAGCAGGGTCTCGCGCGAGGTCGGCAGGAAGCCGCGGCGCGGATCCTCGCTGGTCAGCGCGCCGGCCCGCAGCGCGTACAGCAGCAGCGCGCCGCCGATCACCAGGGCCAGGAAAATCAGGATGAAGGTGCCGCGCGAAGGATCGGCCGCGAACGAATGCACGCTGGTCAGCACGCCCGAGCGGACCAGGAAGGTGCCGAGCAGTGACAGCGCGAATGCGGCGATGGCCAGCAGCAGCGTCCAGCTGGCGAAGCTGCCGCGCTTTTCAGTGACCGCCTGCGAGTGGATCAGCGCCGCACCGGCCAGCCACGGCATGAAGCTGGCGTTTTCGACCGGATCCCAGAACCACCAGCCGCCCCAGCCCAGTTCGTAATACGCCCACCAGCTGCCCAGTGCGATGCCGATGGTCAGGAAGCCCCAGGCCACGTTGGTCCATGGTCGCGTCCAGCGCAGCCAGCGTGCATCCACGCGGCCTTCCAGCAGGGCGGCGATCGCGAATGCGAACGGCACCGCAAAGCCCACGTACCCGATGTACAGCATCGGCGGGTGGATGATCAGCCCGGGATCCTGCAGCAGCGGATTGAGGTCGCGCCCTTCCAGCGGCGCCGGGAGCAGCCGCGCGAACGGGTTGGAGGTGAAGATCAGGAAGGCGAGGAAGCCGATGCTGATGATGCCAAGCACGCCCAGCACGCGGGCGGACACCTCGGCCGGCAGGCGTTTGGACCACAGCGCCACGGCGCCGCACCATAGCGCCAGCACCAGCGCCCACAGCAGCAGGGAGCCTTCATGCGCGCCCCACACCGCCGAATAGCGGTAGGCCAGCGGCAGCAGCGAGTTGGAGTTCTCCGCCACATAGCGCACCGAGAAATCCTGGGTGACGAACGCCGCTGTCAGCACGCCGAACGCCCCAAGCAGGAGCGCCAGCTGCGCGTACGCCGCCGGTCGCGCCACCGCCATCCACGTGGCGCGGCCGCGATGGGCGCCCCACAGCGGCAGCACCGTCTGCAGCACGGCCATCAACAGTGCGGTGACCAGCAGGATCTGCCCCAGTTCCGGCAGCACTCAGTACGTCTCCGGCGCCGGCACGGGCACATCGTGTTTGATATGTGCCTGACCCATCTTGTCGGCCACTTCCTTGGGCATGTAGGTCTCGTCGTGCTTGGCCAGCACTTCTTCGGCAACGAAACGGCCGTCCTGCAGGCGTCCGGTGGCGACCACGGCGGTGCCCTCGGCGAACAGGTCCGGCAGGATCCGCGAGGTGATCACCGGCAATGTCGCGTCACCATCGGTGACCACGAAGTGCGCATCCAGCGAACCGGGTGCGCGCTGCAGCGAGCCTTTGACCACCATGCCGCCCAGACGGAACCGGGCGTGATCGCCGGCATCGCCACGCAGCACTTCGGAGGGGGTGTAGAGGTAGGCGATATTGCGCTGCAGGGCCATCGCGACCAGCGCGGTCGCCAGGCCGGAGGCCAGCACGAGCAGCATCACCCAGAGCAGGCGGCGACGCCTGACCGGATTCATCGGGTCAGCTCCGGTGCCAGCGGCGGTGCGCTGCCGGCGGCAGCGCGGGCCTGCTGGCGCTGCTGGCGGCGCGCGGCCAGGCGGCGCGCCCAGCGCAGGCGCAGCCAGGAGCCGATGGCATCGCTGCCCAGCACCAGCACGAACACGGCATAGGCGGCAATCACATAGGGCAGGTGGGTCATGGGCGGCTGTCCTCCCGTGGGGCACGGGGGCCGGCGGCGACCCAGGCCTTGCCGGCTTCGCGCAGCAGGTTGTCGGCGCGGGCCTTGGCCAGCAGCGAGCCGGCGAACCACAGCTTGGTGCCGATCACCATCAGCCACAGTGGCAGCGCCATGCTGGCATCCAGCGTCGACTCGCCGAACAGGCGGATGGTCTGGCCCTGGTGCAGGCTGCCCCACCATTCCACGGAATAGCGGATCACCGGCAGCAGGCTCACCCCGACGATGGACAGCAGGCCCGCTGCGCGCGCGGCGCTGCGACGGTCCTCGATGGCGTGGTACAGGCCGATCACGCCCAGGTACAGGAACAGCAGGATCAGCTCGGTGGTCATGCGCGGGTCCCAGTCCCACCAGGTGCCCCAGGTCGGCTTGCCCCAGATGCTGCCGGTGAGCAGGGTGATCAGGGTGAAGCCGGCGCCGAGCGGGGCACAGGCCATCGCCAGGATTTCGCAGGTCTTGATCCGCCAGATCAGCGCGATCGCGGCGTACAGCGCCATCAGCGCGAACACGAACAGGCTCATCCACGCGCTCGGCACGTGGATATAGAGAATGCGGAAGCTGTCCAGCTGCTTGGAGTCGGCCGGCACCACCGCCAGCGCCTGCCAGATGCCGACCAGCAGCACCGGCACCGCCGCCAGGTAGAACACCCGCGACCAGCGCGCGGCAAAGCGGTCGAAGGTGGGCGGCGAACCGAGTTGGTGGAACCAGCGGACGATCGGGTGCATGCGGCAGTGGCTATCCAACGAAGGGCGACGATGGAACGGACGTGGAGTGGCTCGGCAACGGTTGACGCGGAGGCAGGTGACGCTCACAACGCAGTTCACGCCACCGACAGTACGCCATACCGCTCAACTCAGCGAGATGCGGATCGCCGCGGCCGTCGCCAGCGGGGCCAGCACCAGCGCCACCACCAGCCCGGCGCCCAGCATCAGCAGCGCACCGATCGGGTCCTGGCCGCGGGCGACCGCCGCCACACTGCCCGCACCGAACACCAGCACCGGCACATACAACGGCAGGGCCAGCAGCGCCACGAGAATACCAGAGCGCCGGATGCCGACCGTCAGCGCGGCGACCACCCCGCCGATCAAGCTCAGCAGCGGCGTTCCCAGCAGCAACGATGCCAGCAACATCGGCAGCTGGTCATGCGGCAGATGCAGCATTTCCGCCAGCAACGGCGACATCACGATCAGCGG
>DMZT01000067.1 GCA_003484865.1 Stenotrophomonas sp. | reverse complement strand
GTTGTTGAAGCGATACGATCAAAGACCGGTCAGAACGACCAGTTGAAGGTGATGGAGCCATTGCGGCCATCACCGTACGCGCCGTACCCGTTGATCTGCGAGAAGTACGTCTTGTCCAGCAGATTGTTGAGGTTGGCCTGCACGCTGAACGCCGGCGAGATGCGGTAGCGCACGAACGCGCTGACCAGCGCATAGCCACCCTGCTCGATACGGCCATAGGCCGGCACCGGATAGTAGATGCCGTTCTGCCAGTTGGCACCGCCACCGACCGTCAGCGAGCTCAGCGACTGCGGGGTGTAGCTGGTGAACAGCTTGATGGTGGTCTGCGGCAGGTTGGTGTTGATGTCCGCATCGTTGATGTCCTTGGCCACGTAGCGCGAGGCACCGAAGGTCGCGTTCCAGCCCGGCGCGAGTTCGCCGTTGAGCTCGAACTCGAAACCGCGGCTCACCGTGCCGCGCGCGGCGATGTAGGCGAACTCACCCGGGCGGCTGGGGATCAGCTCGCTGGTGACCTGTGCGACGTTGTCCTGCTCGATGCGGAACGCAGCGACGGAGGCGTTCAGGCGGTTGTCGAACCAGGCGCCCTTGACGCCGATTTCGTAGCTCTTGCCGTCCACCGGATCGAGGTAGCTGCCGCTGCGGTCGCGCGCCGTCTGCGGCTGGAAGATCTCGGTATAGCTGGCGTAGGTGGAGTAGGTGTCGTTGATGTCGAACACCAGGCCGGCGTACGGAGTGGTGACCTTGTGCGAACGGTCATCGCCTTCACCTTCGCTCTTCCAGTCGGTGTAGCGCGCGCCCAGGATGAGCTTGAGCGGATCGGCCAGCGACAGGCGGGTGGCGACGTAGCCGGCTTTCTGGGTGATGGTGCCTTCGCTCTGCAGCGGCAGGGTGCCGACCCAGTTCGGTTCGGGGGAATCCGCCACACCGGCCAGATAGTTGTCCAGCGGCGCCCAGCCCATCTGGTAGTCGCCGTAGTTGGCGAACTCGCGCTTGTTGTAGCTCAGGCCGGCCATGAACTGGTGCTCGCGACCGAACAGCTGGAACGGACCTTCCACGAAGCCGTCCACCGCATTGACCTTGCGCTCGGTGTTGTAGAACCCTGCCGAGGGCGTAACGCCGGCACCGGTGGTCTTGTCCAGCAGCGATGCACCGCTGGTCCAGTCGTTGTAGGCCGGGTAGAACAACTTGTCATCGGCTTTGGTCGTGTCGTGCGTTGCGCCGAGCTTGACCTTCCAGTCGTTGGCGAACGCGTGCTCCAGCGTGGCGAACAGGCGCTTGCTGGTGGTATCCCAGTAGGTCCAGCGCGGGTTGGCGCTGAAGGACTCATCGAACGGGGTCGGGCTGCCATCGGAGAACAGCATCGGGAAGCCACCCCAGGTCGCGCCGTTCGCGCGCTTCTGCTGGTAGTCGTAGCCCACGCTCAGCTGGGTGTCCGGGGTCAGGTCGGCATCGATCACCGCATAGCCCAGCGTCTTGTGCTGGTCGTAGCGGTCCATCTGCGATTCGGTATCCAGGTAGCTGCCGATCACGCGCGCGCGCACCGAGCCGCTGGCGTTCAGCGGGGTGGTTACATCCACCGTGCTGCGGGTGCGGCCCCAGCTGCCGACATTGACCGACACGTTGCCGGTCAGTTCGGCGCTGTCGGCGTGCTTGCGGATCAGGTTCACCGAGGCAGACGGGTTGCCGGCGCCGCTCAGCAGGCCGGTGGCGCCACGGACCACTTCCACGCGGTCATACAGGGCCAGGTCCAGGCCGGAATCGCCGTAGCTCCAGTTCTGCACCATCTGGGTCGGCAGGCCGTCGAACTGGTAGCTGTCGATGTAGAAACCGCGCGCATAGAACTCGGTGCGCTCGGTATCGGACTGGGTGCTGCTCACACCGGTGGTGTTGGCCAGCACGTCGATGATGTCATCAAGGTTCTGATCTTCGATGCGCTGGTGGCTGATGATGCTGACCGACTGCGGGATCTCGCGCGGGGCCAGATCGAAGCGGGTGCCGGCCGAGGTCCGGCGGACCGAATAGCCTTCGGCGCGCTCGCCCTTGACCACGATCTTGTCCAGGGTGGTGGCGTCAGGAGTCGCATCCTGCGCGAACGCAGGCGCAACGGCGAGGGCGCACAGCGCCACCATCAAGGCCTGCGGCAGCGGGCGACGGTGCATCGACGGGCGGGACAGCACGTGGGCGGAGCGGGTCATCGGCGTTTCCAGAAAGGCGGCAACGCGCAAGGCCGGCGTCCTGGGTGGCCTGCGGCGGAGCGGGTGGGGGCAGGAAGCGGCTGGCGGGGGCGGTGACCCGGCGCGGGCTCGATAACTGTTCACGGG
This sequence comes from Stenotrophomonas sp., assembly GCA_003484865.1. Taxonomy (GTDB): domain Bacteria; phylum Pseudomonadota; class Gammaproteobacteria; order Xanthomonadales; family Xanthomonadaceae; genus Stenotrophomonas. Next base: position 310 of record DMZT01000067.1, on the reverse strand, counting down.
TACGCATCCCTTGCGCGACCCGGATCACACTATGGTAATAGCAATGATTCGCATCATCAACCGCATTGGACATCGGCACCGATGCGCAAGGCCGGCGACTTCAGGCGCTCTCGTATTCATACTTCCCGCTGCCGAGCCTCCGCGGGCGCAGGCGCGCCTCGTGCGTCGCCGGAGCTACCCGCGCGCTGGGTTAACAGCCCCGTCGCTACCCTGAGCCTGCGCTGGGTGGACAGCCTGAGCCTCCGCGCGATTCGGCGGCCCCGCGCAGGCCAGGCCGCCTTCCTCCGCTGCAGGAGATGCCCATGGTCAG
>DMZT01000063.1:6952-7947 GCA_003484865.1 Stenotrophomonas sp. | reverse complement strand
TACCTCATCGACCGCATCAACGATCACGAGAAGGGAAGCCAGACATGACGACTGACAAGCACAACGCGCCATCTGTGGCGCGCGAAGCCCTCAACTGCCCGGATAACGCAACACCTGTGGCGCGTTATGACCTCAGTACCAGTGAGGCCGCCCGCCGCTACATCGCCGAGTTCTTCGCCACTGAGGTCCGCCGGCACGACTTCACCAATTACATCGCCACGCACTTGGCTGCCGACTTCGCCTGCGCGTTGGCCCAGCACCTCGCCGCAACTGGCAAGCAGCAGGTTGGCGAGGTGCAGGGGGATGCGCGGGCGGCACTTGAATCAGCCATGCCGTACCTGGAGACGCTGCATAGCATCGTCGGCGGAGAAGCACGCACGAGTGTGTGGCGCTGCATTGAACGTGGCCGTCTCGCCCTCGCCGCCCGCCAGCCGGGGGCGCAGGAGCCGGTGGTTGTCGAAGCGGTGGCAAAAATCAAGCGCGACGGTGACGGCGAGTTGTACGTGGACTGGCTGACCGAAGGCGGAATCCATGACCTTCCAGTAGGTGACGTGCTTCTGGCAGCGAACAGCGCAATCACCAATGACGAAGGCTACGGCGAGGTCTACGCCACCCCGCCCGCGCAGGGCATCGACTTGGGGCAGTTCCGCGAGGCGGTTGAGGCGCAGCACGCGGCCCTGATGAGTTCGTGGTGTGGTGACCCTGAGACCAAGGACGCAGCGGATCAGCAGCGTGACCGATTGCTGGCCCTGATCGACCAGCGCGATGCAGCACCGGGGGTGGGCAATGGCTAGTTTCATGGTCGAGGTGCCCTTCCGCGCCGTCCAGTTCTTCCAGGTAGAAGCGAGTAGCCCAGCAGAGGCGAAGCGCAAGGCAAACGAAGGCGTGATGGAACCAGGCGTCGAAGCGATCGATTGGAGAGTGATTCACACCTACGCGGCAACCTGCGCGCGGCCGTTAAATGAGCCCACCACTCTGGCCACCGTCAAGCCGCC
>DMZT01000063.1:984-6744 GCA_003484865.1 Stenotrophomonas sp. | reverse complement strand
GCCACCGTCAAGCCGCCGCGTGACCTGCGCACCAGGCTGCGCCCCGATACCGAACACAAGGACTGCTCCCATGGCTGATGGCTCCCGCTCGTTCAACTTCCCGCTGCCGCAGCGCTCCCGCCTTCGGTCCGGCGAGATCGTGGTCGACCTGTTCGCCGGCGGCGGCGGCGCGAGCGAGGCGCTGAAGCAGGCGTTGGGCCAAGACCCGGCGCTCGCCTACAACCACGACGCGCTGGCGATCGGCATGCACGCGGCGAACCACCCGCTCACCAGCCACCACCGCGAGGACATCTGGCATGCCGATCCGCGTGTGGACGTGGCCGGCCGCGCGATCGGATGGTTCCATGCCTCGCCGGACTGCACGCACTTCAGCCAGGCCAAGGGCGGCCAGCCGCGCAGCCGGAAGACGCGCGCCCTGTCGTGGGTGGTACTGAAGTGGATCGGCATGCTGCTGCGCGCCGACCTGGTCAACAGCACCAATACCGCCCCGCGCATCTTCTCCATGGAGAACGTGTGGCAGATCCTGACCTGGGGCCCGTTGATCGCCAAGCGCTGCAAGGCCACCGGTCGCGTCTTGAAGATGGATGGCACCGTTGCAGCGCGCGGCGAGCGCGTGCCGGTCGAGCATCAGCAGCTGGTGCCAGACAAGAGCCGCGCCGGCCGCACGTGGCTTCAGTTCGTCGCCGCGCTGCGTGCGCTGGGCTACGCGGTCGAATGGCGAAAGCTGGTGGCGAGCGACTACGGCGCCGGCACCAGCCGGGAGCGCCTGTTCCTGCTAGGCCGCCGCGATGGCGATCCGATCGTGTGGCCAGCGGCCAGCCACGGAACCGCGCCGGGCCAGAAGCCGCGCGTATCAGCCGCCGACTGCCTGGACTTCAGCATCCCCTGCCCGTCCATCTTCGGGCGCAAGCGGCCGCTGGCCGACGCCACCATGCGTCGCATCGCCAAGGGCACCTTGCGCCACGTCATCCACTCGGCGGACCCGTTCATTGTGCCGGTAACGCACCAAGGTGCCGACCGGGTCCACGGCGCGCACGAGCCGCTGCGCACCATCACCGCTGCCAACCGCGGCGAACTAATGCTGGCGATGCCCGAGCTGGCCCCGTTCATTGGTGAACACGCGAACAGCAGCCATCCACTGGGCAGCATGCGAGCCGACGAGCCGCTGCGTACCGTCTGCGCCGGGGTGAAGGGCGGCCACTTCTCGGTCGTCACGCCGATCCTTGCTGGCGTCGGCGGCCGCGCCGGCCAGTCGGAACCACGCTCGGGCGCTGACCCTCTGTACACGATGACCGCGAAGGCGGACACCGCGCTGGTGGCGCCGCACCTGGTCAAGTTCCGGGGCGACAGCATCGGAACACCTGCCACCGAACCTGTGCCGACGATCACCTCAGGTGCTGGTGCTGCGCGTCCGGCAGGCGCAGCGCACGCCTTGGGCGTAGCTGCTGCCTCGCTGGTCACACTGCGGAGGAACATGGTCGGCGCCGATGCTCGCACGCCGCTGGCTACGGTAGCCGCTCAGGCAGAACACCATGCGCTGTCAACGGCCTTCATGGTGCAAGCCGCACACGGCGAAGGACGCCCGGGAGGTGTCCAGCGCTGGGGCTCTGGCAGCAAGGATGCACGCGATCCGGTGGGCACGGTCACCGCCAGCGGAAACGGGGGCCATGCCGTCGCCGAGGCAGAGCTGGCAGAGCTTTCGCCCGAGCACCAGGAAGGCGCGCTGCGGGTCGCCGCCTTCCTGATCAAGTACTACGGCACCGGCTCCAACGTGCCCAGCCTGGCCGACCCCGCCGACACCATCACCACGAAAGACCGGCTGGCGCTGGTCACGGTGGTGATCAAGGGCACGCCGTACGTCATCGTGGATATCGGCCTTCGCATGCTGAAGCCGCACGAGCTCTACCGCGCGCAGGGCTTCCCGGCGGGCTACATCATCGATCGCACTGCCAACGGCACGCCGCTGACCACCAGCGCGGCCGTACGCATGGTCGGCAACAGCGTCAGCCCGCCGCCGCTGCGCGCCTTGGCAGAGGCAAACCTGGACCAGGTGGCGCTGCCGCTGGCGGAGGTGGCCTGATGAACCCCATCACCCAAGCGAAGCACACAGCGCGCGTGTTGATCGGAGAGGCGCGTACTCGACGGCAGCTTGGACTCGGCCTGGCACTTGGAGACGTCCCATGAGCCCCGGACCCAAAGCCGCATCCGTACGCGCCGCCCTGCGCGGCGCCGCCCCCGCGCACGTCACAGTGCGCGACATGATCCGCCGGTACTGCCGCGAGCACGGGAAGCAGTTGTCCTGCCTCGCGCCCGCATGGGACTGCAAAGTACTCAGCGTATGGCGCGTGTTCGGCCGCAGCCGGCCTCTGCTTCCGCGCCAAGTCGAGGGGGTGATCACCCTTCTGCAGCTGGATGAATTCGACGCCAACGATCTGCGCCTCCGCGCCGCGCGCGAGGCCGGCTGGAGTATCGACCCATCGATGCTGCTGCAGGGGGATGTTTGAGCAATCGCAGAAGCACGTGCAGATCCATCGAAATGCATAGGAATGAGGAATAGCCTTGAAAAATAAGCACATCTCCACGGAGAGCCGATCTCCACTGGCCCACCAGCAGCGCACTGCGATCGCGGTTGCAGCAGCACTTGAAACCGCCCTCACCAGTGCGGAACAGTGCGCCGGCGGCGGATGGTCGCTGACTTTCACGTTCGTGGGAGAGCCGCAGCTGCAGGCCGCCCGCGATGCTTGGCGCGCTTACGCCGTCGCCACGATCGACACGCCGGCTCCGCTGGCAGAAACAGCGAGCCAGAGGCTGACGGCCCAGATCGGCCTGGCCCTATTCAACGACCCAACCCTGGATCTGATGCAGATCGCAAACCAGGTGAACATCGCCCACGCGGCGTCACAAGCCGCGCTGCTGCCGATGTTCCCATCTGAAGAAACGGAGGCTCGTCATGGGCGCAGCTGAAACTATCCCCGAAGTCCTGCTGAAGCTCGAGCAGGTTGAAGCCCAAACCGGGATGAAGAAGAGCTACATCTACCGCGAGATGGAAAAGGGGACGTTCCCACCTAAGCACAAGATCGGTGGCGGAACGCGCTGGTATCAGAGCGATGTTCAGCGGTGGATCCACGCGCGCCGTCGCGCCCCTCTGTGGACCCCGGAGAACGCGGTGCAGGTGGCGGCCAACTGTGACGGCAGCGGAGCCTAAACGGTCACCGAGCGGTCACCGGACGGCGCAGGCTTGACGACGAGGGCACTGCGGTTGATCCTAAGTGCCTGATTCGATGGTGGGCCCAGAAGGATTCGAACCTTCAACCAAAGGATTATGAGTCCTCTGCTCTAACCGTTGAGCTATAGGCCCTTGCGGCCGCACAGTGTAGTGGAGGCCCGCAGGCGCTTTCCACTACAACCCTCACATCAGCCGAAACGCTGCCCCATCGCCTGCACCCGACGCGCATTTTCCGCCGCCAGGTCACGCAGCACGCCCGAGCGCAGCAGCGCCGAACCGGCCACACGTTGCCAGTAGTCCACTGCCAGCGGCGCTGCCCAGTGCAGGTGTGCGAGCTGGCCGCTGCGCTCCGGCGCGATGGAGGCAAGCGGCGCAGCCGCACGCAGCACCCCTGTGCGCGAGGGTGCCAGTGACATCGGCAGCATGTCATACGCGGGCGCCAACGGCAGCGGGCCGCGATCGACCAGGTGGAAACCCAGATTGCCCTGATGCATGTCGCTGTTGCCGATGAGTCGGCCGAACGCGTGCAGCCTTCCCATCGCGGCCTGCGCGTCGCGATCGACCCAGCCCTGCGTCAGCAGCGCGTCGGCAGCCGTCCCCCAGTCCACGGTCACGTCACCAGCGAAGGCCGAGGACAGCGCCAGCAGCGAGACGAAGCCACGCCGGCCGAGCACGTCGACAGTGCGGTCGAAGCGCTGCACTTCCAGGAACGTGTGCGTGTCGGTCTGGAGGATCTCGGACGCTGCTGCCGGCACGCCCGCGTCGCGCAGGCACTGCAGGGCGAGGTGCTCGCAGACCAGCAGGTCTGCCCAGCGTTCTGCGGCCTCGCCTGCGGTGGGCTGCGCGAACTTCACCAGCGCCGCATAGCGCCCTCCCTCATGCTCCACCGTGGCAGTGAACTTCGGTTGCTCGCCACCCGGCGACGATCCGACGTCTTCGCCTTCAAGTGCCGCCGCCGCGCGCTCGGGATAACGACGTGCGCGCTGCCCGGCCAGGACATGATCGCCAGGCGCATCGAGCGCGTGCAACGCCATCTGCACGGCATCGCCGCCCAGCAGGAGATCACCGATCTCGGTGCCGCCTGCACGCACCAGCGCCTGCAGGGTGTCACCCAATTGCCATCGATTGAGGTCGTCGGGGACGCCCAGGTCACGCCCGCGACGATGCGCGAAGGTGCGACCGAGGAAGCCCTGCGGGCGCAGGTCGTCCAGGTACCACGGCAGCCCCGGGAAGTGGCCGTCGACGGTCTCGTCTGGCGAACGGGTCAGATTGGGGCGTGCGGCGGTGGTCGTCACGTGGAAGGTCTCGCCCGTGAGTGCCACGACCGTGCCCAGTTCTTCAAGGGTGGCGTCCGGCCCCAGCCGGAACAGCGGCCACTCGCTGCCCGCGGCGGTCTGCTGGCGGACGGCATAGGCCGTGGCGCGGGTGCGGCCAAGTCGCACCACGCGGTCCCCGGCCTCGGCGACAAGACGACTCAACGTTGTCCGGGTAACCCCCAGGCGATCGACGAGATCGGCAGCTGAGACGACCTCGCCAGCAGGCAGGTTGTCGAACAGCGTCTGGAGCTGGACGGTACGGGGACGGGCCATGGCCTGAGTTTCGGGACGAGTTAAGTTACGAATCTATACGCCAATCCTCGGCGAACCGCAACCCAATTAAACATATAAGCCATTGATTGAAATAACATCACCCCGGAGAACACCGAGAAAAAATCCGTAATTAAGTTACGAAACACGCAACGAAATCACCAAATCAGCCTGGCGATCCCGACCCCTTCGAACACCCCTCCATCCGCTGCGCCGCCGCTAGGCTCGAGTACACCACGCGCCGCCACCCGCCCCAAAAAACAAACCCCGCTTGCGCGGGGTCTGTCGGGTTTCAACGCGATGCGCCGGTATCGATCAATCGATATCCAGGAAACTGCGCAGCTGCTCGGACCGGCTCGGATGACGCAGCTTGCGCAGCGCCTTCGCTTCGATCTGGCGGATACGCTCGCGGGTGACGTCGAACTGCTTGCCGACTTCCTCGAGGGTGTGGTCGGTGTTCATGTCGATGCCGAAGCGCATGCGCAGCACCTTGGCTTCCCTCGGGGTGAGGCCGGCCAGCACGTCACGCACGGTTTCAGACAAGTTGATGTTGGTGGTGTTCTCGATCGGGGACTCCACGTTGGTGTCCTCGATGAAGTCGCCCAGATGGGAATCCTCGTCGTCGCCGATCGGGGTTTCCATCGAGATCGGCTCCTTGGCGATCTTCATCACCTTGCGGATCTTGTCTTCCGGCATGTCCATTTCCTTGGCCAGCTCCTCGGGCGTAGCCTCGCGGCCATACTGCTGGAGCATCTGACGGGAAATGCGGTTCAACTTGTTGATCGTCTCGATCATGTGCACCGGGATACGGATGGTGCGCGCCTGATCGGCGATCGAACGGGTGATGGCCTGGCGGATCCACCAGGTCGCATACGTGGAGAACTTGTAACCACGGCGGTATTCGAACTTGTCCACGGCCTTCATCAGGCCGATGTTGCCTTCCTGGAT
>DMZT01000063.1:640-810 GCA_003484865.1 Stenotrophomonas sp. | reverse complement strand
CCGATGTTGCCTTCCTGGATGAGGTCGAGGAACTGCAGGCCGCGGTTGGTGTACTTCTTGGCGATCGAGATGACCAGGCGCAGGTTGGCTTCGACCATTTCCTTCTTGGCCTTGCGCGCACGCGCTTCACCGTAGGCCATGGCGCGGCTGATTTCCTTCAGCTCGTCCAG
>DMZT01000063.1:0-432 GCA_003484865.1 Stenotrophomonas sp. | reverse complement strand
ATTTCCTTCAGCTCGTCCAGTTCCAGCCAGGTGGTCTTCTCGATGTCGATCGTCGCCTGCTGTTCGGCGATGATCTGGTCCTTCACGTCACGCAGGGCCGAGGACCACTTCTGCTTGCGCTTCAGTGCGTCTTCCACCCACTCCAGGTTGGTCTGGTTGCCTTCCCACGAGCGGATGAAGTCCTTGCGCGGCATGCGCGCGGTCACGGTCGCCAGGTTCAGCACGCGGCGTTCGTGGGACTTGATCGAGGCCATGACGTCGCGCAGCTGCTTGACCAGCACATCGGTCAGCGGCAACGGCAGTTTCAGGGTCACGAACACGGCGGCCATGTCGTCGCGCAGCTTGGCCAGCGGCTTGCGGTCGCCCTTGGCAGCGGCCTTCTTGAACGCGGTGTACGCGTCGCTCAGGGCCTGCATGCGGCGTGCGACTTCT
>DMZT01000064.1 GCA_003484865.1 Stenotrophomonas sp. | reverse complement strand
CAGAGCAGGGTGCGCTTCATCATTGCCTCTCCTTGTTGGTGCGCGCCTGCGCACGCACGTCATCCACGACCTCGCGAACCGCATCCACCACGCGATCAGGCTGATCGATCTGGATGTAGTGGCCGGAATCGCTCACGATCTGTTGCTGCCCGCGGCTGGACAGGGCGGCCTGCTCGGCATGCAAGGTGCGCCATTCCTGCTTGAACCGGGCGCCCTCCTCCGCCGTCAGGCCCATCTTCTTCAGCTCGTCGGGCTTGAACGGCTTCAACGCGGTCAGCACGATCACCGGGCGGTCGCCAAACGACGTAACCGCGCGGGCATCGTCCATGGTGCTGTCGAAGCCGTCGAGTTCTGCGGTCGCGCCTGTGACCGAGGCACTGGAGAAGGCAGTGATCTCCGCGGCCTCATCCTTCGGGCGTGGACCATGATCGGCGCGCGAGAACAGGAAGCGCACCAGGCCGGTCCGTGACAGTGCCGTGGCGGTATGCATCAACAGCGACACCTTCTTCGGGTGGACATCGATGCTCACCACGCTGCCGAGCCGGGCGATCTGATCCGGGTGCGAGGGGTCGACCATCACCAGCCCGGCGACCTGATCGCCGTAGCGCCCCACATAGGTCCGGATGTACGGCCCGCCGATGGAATGGCCGACCAGCACCAGCGGATCGGTGATGCCCGCGCCTTTCAACAGGGCGTGCAGGTCATCGGCCACGGCCGACGCACGCTGCGGGGTGTCCTTCGCATCGCTGCGCATGATGCCGGCGCGGTCGTAGGCACAGGCGCGGGTGAAGCGGGCGATCCGGTCGTGCACCCGGGTCCAGTCCATCGTGCCGCCCGTGCCGAGACCGGACTCGAAGATCACGGTCGGGGTGCCACTGCCGCGACACTCGATATGCATCTGGCGTCCGCCGACATCGACCATCTGGCCGCGCAGTGGATGATCGGTCGCCGCGCTCCGGCGTGCCAAGGCCTCGTAGACCACCCCGATGAGGGTGATCAGGATCACGACCGCCAGCAGACCCAACGCGATCCACTTCACCCACCGACGAAACCGCCGCCAACCCTTCACTGCTGTCATGTCGTGCTCTCTTGAATGGCGTGCTGAAGCCTGCGTTGCGCCGCAGGCGGTTGAGAATCCTGTGACCTGCCTGCCCGGCCAACGCAAACGACCGGGGACAGGTTCAGGCCCATATAGGATATAAGCGTCCTATTTGGAGAATTGTCAATGTGCAGTGCGGGGCGCGCGGCCAGCCCATGGGCCACTCCGGAGGGCACGCTGCCCAGCGCCAGACTGCGACAAACCGTCGCAATCGAGCACGAACCGGGCATTTTCGCCGGGAATCCCGACAGACATGCCTTACCATCGGGCCGGTGCGTGCGTCCCTCCTCCACCGCTGGCTTCATGCATGGGCCTTGCTGGCGATTGCGCTGGTGATCGTGGCGCCCATGGTCAGCCGGGCATTGGCGCCGGTGAACGCGCCCGTCATGGAGGCCACGCCGGCACCCGATCCGCATGCGGCGCATCACGCCATGACGGATGCCGACGCGCATGCGGGCCATCACGCGCATCACGATAGGGATCAGGGAAAGGCCAGCCCCGCTGCCGAAGCGCCTGCCGATCCGCATGCCAACCATGAGATGGGCGTGGACTGCGAGTACTGCCTGATTGCGGCCCGTCTCATCAGCCTGCTCGTGGCTCTGCTCCTGCTGCTGACGCAATGGCCGGCCGTGTTTCGATCGCTGTCGGGTCTGGTCGACTGTCGCCGCGCCCCCGCACGGGGAACGCTGGGAGCTCGCGGCCCGCCGCTGCTGGCCTGCTGATCCGGTCCTGACCAGGTGCAGCGCTGCTGCCCCCTGCCCTGTCTGCTGATCCATCGTGTCCGGTGGGGCCAGGCGATGCCGGATTGGAACCGATGCCCCCGCGCCATCCGGCGTCTCTGCCGGACCTTGTTCCTGCCCCGGTCGATCTGACCGTGGCGACCGATGCTGTGGACCATGACAACTTCTTTTTCGTATCGACCGTTGGCCAAGGCCATCACGGCCGTGCTTGCCGCTGCCCTTCTCCTTCCCGCCACCGTCGCCGCCCAGAACGGTACCGTGCTGACCCTGGGCACCGTGCAGGCGCGTTCGGCCGCCGAGCGCGAGCTGTCGGCCCGTTCGGTCTTCACCTCGGTGGATCTCATCGGCGGCGATGTCCTTCAACCGCAGAAGGTCGACCATAGCTGGGAGCTGCTGATGAATGCCCCGGGCGTGCAGGTCACCCAGTTCAAGATGGGCACCGACGCCGGCCGTTTTTCGTTCCGGGGTTTCAATGGCGAGGGCCGCATCAACGCGGTCAAGCTGCTGATCGACGGCATTCCGAGCAATGACAATTCGGGCGGCATGCCCTACCTGGATGCGGTGTTTCCGCTGGACATCGCCGCGCTCGAGATCGTGCGCGGCACCAACGATGCCCGCTACGGGCTGCATGCGATTGCCGGTGACGTGAATGTGTTGACCCGCCAGGGCGGCACTGACGGCCAGCTGAGCATCACCGCTGGCAGCTTTGGCACGCAGGATGTGCAGTTGGCCAGAGGGTTCGAGCGCGGCCCCTGGTCACAGAACTATTTCGTCGGCTGGCGCACGTCCGACGGCGAGCGCGACCATGCCGATGGCACCCAGCGCAGCTTCGCCGGCAAGTGGTTCTACACCGACCCTGACGGCCGGTGGCGCGCAGGGCTGACCAGCCGCTACTACAAGAACGCCGCACTGGAAGCCGGCTACCTCAGCTATCCGGAGGTGCAGGCCAATCCGACGCAATCGCCGGCCTACGCACGCGATGACCGCAGTGAGCGCGAGACGGTCCAGACCGCCATGCACATCGATGGCGCACTGGGCAGCGACTGGAGCTGGAACGCCAAGGCCTACCAGAACGACTATCGCAACCAGCGCTGGGTGACGTTCACCGCGGGAGGCGCTCAACAGGAACGTTTCAACGATGAGACCCATCGCGGCCTGCTCTTGAACACCACCTGGCGCCCGGACTCGCGGCTGGCCGAGTTCGTCCTCGATGCCGGCGTGGATGGGCAGTGGCAGGACAACACGGCCCGCCGCTACAGGACCGTCGCGCGCGAGCGCCAGGCGACCCTGCGCGATTGGGACTACACACTCGATACCCGGGGTGCCTACGTGCAGGCGGTAATCCGGCCGATGGACGCGCTGAAGATCGTACCCGCCTACCGGGTGGATCGCGTGTATGGCGACTTCCACAATGGGGCGACCGGCCTGCGCGCACCGGTCTACGACTATGGCCTGATCAAACAACCCAAGCTGAGTGTGTCCTACGATCTCAGCCCAACCACGGTCGTGTACGCCAACTGGGGGCGAACGTTCCAGATCGGCAGCGGCAATGGCGCATATCGCACGCAGGTGAACGATCTTGCTCCCTCCCTCAACGAGGGCTGGGAGGCCGGTATGAAATGGGCGCCCGTGCAGGGGCTGCAGACCCGGATCGCGTACTGGGAGCAGCGGGCCAGCGATGAGGTCGCCACCGTCCTGGGCGTCAATGGCGTGGTCGGGGCCAATGAGGTCGGCAACGTGGGCCAGACGCTGCGCCGCGGTTGGGACGCCCAGCTGACATGGCAGGCCAGCGCCCAGTGGCGCGCCTGGGCCGCGTACTCGCGGCAGAAGGCGGTGATCGAGGTGCCCGACCCCAGTGCGCCGCAGACCCGCGGGCGGCAGATCGAGAACGTGCCGAACTGGCTGGCCAGCGCGGGGGTGGACTACGCCCCGACGGCCGACTGGGCCTTCAGCGCCTGGGGCAATGGCCAGGGCGACTACTTCGTGGAACGAACCAACACGCTGGGACGCTACGGCGGCTATGCACTGTTGAACCTGAGCGCCACGTACCGCCTGGACGCCCGCAACAGCCTGGCCCTGCAGTTGAAGAACGCGACAGATCGTTTCTACGTGTATGCCTGGTACGACAGCGGTTCCTCGGGCTACTCACCCGGTGATGGCCGGGCGCTGTACCTGAGCTGGACCCGGGAGCTCTGACATGCCAACCCCCGCTACCCCGCGTGCATCGGATCGCTGGCGTTTCTACCGCGCGGTGTGGCGGTGGCACTTCTATGCCGGCCTGTTCGTGCTGCCCTTCATCGCCTGGCTGGCGTTGACCGGGGCCGTGTACGTCTACCAGAATCCGATCGATCGCTGGATCCATCACGATCTGAAGGTCGTGGAGACCGCAGCGCTGCCACCCTCGCCTGCCAGCGCCCAGCTGGCGGCCGTCAATGCCGTCAGTCACGGGGAGATCTTCCGTTACACCACGCCGGACTACGCCGACGGCACCATCGAGATCGGCGTCCAGGAGGCCGACGGTCGACGGCAGGTCTACTACGTCGACCCGGGCACCGCGCAGGTGCTGGGGCACCTGCCCGACAAAGGCACGTTCTCGGGCGTGGTGCGGCAGCTCCACAGCCTCGATCTGCTCGGCGATTACGCCAGTGCCCTGATCGAGATCGCCGCTGGCTGGGCCATCCTGCTGGTGGCGACCGGCGTGTACCTGTGGTGGCCGCGCGGGCAGAACGGTGGGATCACCACGGTTCGCGGGCAGCCGCGACAGCGGCTGTTCTGGCGCGATCTGCATGCGGTGACCGGCGTCTGGGTCGGCGGTGTGCTCGTGTTCCTGGCCGTGACCGGCATGCCCTGGTCGGTGGTCTGGGGCCATCAGGTCAATGCCTGGGCGAACGGTCACGACTATGGTTACCCGACCGGGGTGCGGGTGAACGTGCCGATGTCCGCGCATCGGCTTGCCGACACCACCACGCCAGCCTGGTCGATGGCGCAGGCACAGCTACCGGTCTCAGCGGTGCCGCATGCCCAGCACGCCGCTGTCGATGACGGGCATGCCGCACATGGCGGCGGTCCACTCGGGGATCTGTCGCCGCAGCCCGGTGCGCTCGGCATCGACGCGGCCATGCGCCGGTTCAGCGCACTGGGGCTGGCACCGGGTTACAGCATCGCGCTGCCGCGTGGGCCCATGGGGGTCTACACTGCCTCGGTCTATCCGGAGGATCTGTCGCGCCAGCGGGTGGTGCATCTGGACCAGTACAGCGGCCGGGTTCTGCTGGACATGGGCTACGCCGATTACGGTGCGCTTGGGCGAGGACTGGAATGGGGCATCAATGTCCATCTCGGCAACGAGTACGGCACGGTCAACCGTGTGGTGCTGATCATCGCGTGCGCAGCGATCCTCCTGCTCTGCCTCAGCGGTGCGGTGATGTGGTGGAAGCGGCGGCCCATCGGCGGGATCGGCGTGCCGCCACTGCCGAAGCACGGGCGAAGCGTGGCGGGTGTCTTCGTGCTGCTGTGCATCGGCGGCGTGGTGTTCCCGCTGGTGGGCCTGTCGCTGTTGGTCGTGGGGCTGCTGGACTACCTCGCCACCCGTGGCTGGCGACGGACGTGAAGACCCGCACTTCACGCGGCGCACACTACCCTCTTGCCGTCACACCCCATGGAGCTGCCCCCTCGTGAGCCGGCATTGGCCGCCAACGCGCGCATTAAAAGGACTTACCTGTCTCTCCCTGCTTTGCATGAGTGGCGCTGCCATCGCCCAGCCCGTACCGGACGGCGCCGCTGTTCCCGCCTTGGATTGGCAGCAGTCCCAGCAGCGGCTGGAGCAGGTGTCCGATGCCCTGGCCGCGGCGGATGCGTCGGTGCGCAACAAGCAGGACCTGCAGGACGCCACCCGCCTGCTGCGCCTGCCCGAGATCACCGGTGAAGTGCGCCGGTTGCAGTTCCAGAAGACGCTCACCCTGCCGCTGGGGTCCTTGGCGCCGGTCGCTGAGGCCTTCGGCATCGACTCGCCGTTGCAGTTCACCGAGCGCGACTGGCGCACCCGCCCGGTGGTCACTGCGGTACTGCCGTTGTACACCGGTGGCTTGATCCCGGCCGCCCAACAGGCCGCTGCCGGCGCGACCGATCAGGCCAGCGCCGAGCGCGAATCGCAGCGCCAGTCACTGAGCGTGCAACTGGTCCAGGCCTATTTCGGCCAGCGCCTCGCCGAGCAGGCGGTGGACGTGCGCCGCGAGGTGCGCGATGGGCTGCAGCGTCACCTCGATGATGCCCTGAAGCTGGAACGCGAAGGCTTTGCCACCCGCGCGCAGCGCCTGCAGGCCAATGTGGCCCGCGACAAGGCCGAGCGCGAGTACCAGAAATCGCTGAATGATCTGCAGACGCTGAAGGCCGCATTGGCCACCCTGCTGCGCAGCGGTGGCGACGTCCGCCCGCTGTCGCCCTTGTTTGTGCATCGCGCGCCGATCGGTGCGCTGCCTACCTTCGAACGCGATGCACAGGCCCGGCAACCGCAGATTGCCCGCCTGCGGGCCCTGGTGGCCCAGGCCGAGCAAGGCGTGCGCGTGCAGCAGGCCAAGCTCAAGCCCACCGTGTTCCTGTTCGGCCAGTACGATTTCCGCCGCCGCGACGAAATGTTGACCGACCCGGACTGGGCGTTCGGCATCGGCCTGAAGTACACCTTCCTGTCGCCCACCTCGCGTCCTGCCCAGATCAGCGCCGCCCGCGCGCAGCAGGATCAGGCCGAAGCCGGCCTGCGCGAAGCCGAGAACCAGGTGACGCTGGGCGTGCGCAAGGCCTGGTACGAACTGGATACCGCCCGCCAACAGTTCCTGCTGCTGGACAGCAGCATCGAACAGAACCGCGAGAACCTGCGGCTGCAGGAGCTGGCCTTCCGCGAGGGCCAGGCCACCTCGCTGGATGTGATCGATGCGCGCCTGGGGCTGGGCGGCGCACAGGTGGAACGCGCGCAGGCCGCGTATCAGGACGACGTGGCGCTGGCACAGCGGCGGGAGATCAGGGGACAGATGGA
>DMZT01000325.1 GCA_003484865.1 Stenotrophomonas sp. | reverse complement strand
GATGATTACCTGACCAAGCCGTTCGCGATCCAGGAACTGGAAGCCCGTCTGCGCGCGCTGATCCGCCGCGAGCGTCGCCAGGTCGGCTCGGAAGTGCTCAAGGTCGCCGACCTCGTGCTCGATCCGGTCAGCATGCGCGCGACGCGTGCCGGCACCGAACTGCAGCTCTCGCCGATCGGCCTGCGCCTGCTGACGATCCTCATGCGCGAATCGCCGCGTGTGGTGACCCGCCAGGAAATCGAACGCGAGATCTGGGGCAATGGTCTGCCCGACTCGGACACCCTGCGCAGCCATCTGTACAACCTGCGCAAGATCATCGACAAGCCGTTCGACCGCCCGCTGCTGCACACCGTGCAGAGCGCCGGCTACCGTATTGCCGATATCGCCCAGCCGATGAGCTGATGGGCGGTCGATCGCCGCTCGGCCGCCTGCGGGCGGCATGAGCGATCCGATCCTCCGGTACCCTCTGGAGCATGACGGCCCGGCATTTGCCGGGCCGTTGTCATGGTTTGCACGATGGACTCACGGCAAGCTTTCCTATAATCGCCGCGAACCGCCCTGGACCCCGTAATGCCGCACGGTCTGCCGCGCAAGATCCGCATCGTCTTCATCCTCCAAGCCGTGCTCGCCAGCCTGGGCATCCTGCTGGGCGCCTGGCTGGTGTCGTTGGTGATCAAGCACAGCCTGGTCAGCAGCGCGCTGCAGGAAGAGGCCGGCTACTACTGGCAACTGCACGAGGCCTCGCCGGTGCAGCCGCCGCCCAATACCCAGAACATCCGCGGTTACCTGCTCGAGACCGGGCAGTCGCCGCTGAGCCTGCCGGCCAACCTGCGCACGCTCACCCCCGGCTTCCATGAGCTCAAGGACGACGACCAGCTGGTGCTGGTCGATGCGCGTCCGGAAGGCCGCCTGTACCTGGTGTTCCTGCGTTCGCGCGCGGAGATGCTGGCGTTCTGGTTCGGCGTCGTGCCGGTGCTGCTGACCCTGCTGGCCGTCTACGGCGCCTCGTGGATCACCTATCGCGCCTCCAAACGCCTGGTATCCCCGGTGAACTGGCTGGCCCGGCGCGTCTCGCGATGGGACCCCGGGCATCCGGAAGCGGCCGATCTGGCCCCGGCCAAGCTGCCGGCCGACATGCAGGGCGAGACCCGCCAGCTGGCCGCGGCGCTGCACTCGCTGGCCACCAAGGTCACCGCGCACGTCGCGCGCGAGCGCAACTTCACCCGCGATGCCAGCCATGAGCTGCGCACCCCGCTGACCGTGATCCGGGTAGCCAGCGACATGGCGCTGGGCGACCAGGACATGACCCCGCGCCTGCGCCGCGGCCTGCAGCGCATCCAGCGCGCCGGGCGTGACATGGAAGCGGTGATCGATGCCTTCCTGATCCTCGCCCGCGAGGCCGATGTCGAGCCGCAGGTCGAGCTGTTCGACGTCAACGAGATCGTCCGCTACGAGGTCGACAACGCCCGCGAGCTGATTGCCGGGCGGCCCGTGGAGATCCACCTGCACAGCCATGGGCCGGTGATGCTGCACGCGCCGCCGCGGGTGCTGCAGGTGGTGGTCAGCAACCTGCTGCGCAATGCCTGCAGCTATACCGACGAAGGCCGGATCGACGTCGATGTCGAAGACGATCGCGTGGTCGTGCGCGATACCGGCATCGGCATGTCCGCCGAAGCACTCGGGCGTGCGTTCGAGCCGTTCTATCGTGCCGAGCCCAGCCGTCCACAGGGCACCGGGCTGGGGCTGTCGATCGTGCGCCGGCTGTGCGACCGCTTCGGCTGGAAGATCGCCCTGACCAGCGAGTCCGGGCAGGGTACCCAGGCCACGATCCACTACCGCTGAGTCGGGGAGGTGCTGCGCCTCCCCGCGTGGCTCAGTGGCACTGCACCTTGGGCGCCAGCGCCTTGCGCCAGATCGCATAGCCGTCCGGCGTCATGTGCAGCATGTCCTCGCGGAACAGCGCGGCGCGCGGCTGGCCGTCGGCACCGAGCATCGGCGTGTAGACATCGGTGTAGCCGGTGTTGGGCAGCGAGGCCAGCGCCGTCTGGATCAAGCCGTTGGCTTCCAACACCGCGGGCAGCAGGTTCGCGCGCGAGGGGCTGGGCTTGATCGAGATGATTTCCACCGTGGTCTTGGGCAGGTCGCGGTGCACGCGCTTGACGAAGGCCACCACGTCGTCGCGGACCTGGGCCGGGCTGCGGCCGCTGTTGAGGTCGTTGTCGCCGGCATAGAAGAACACCTTGCACGGCGCATACGGGATCACGATGCGGTCGGCGTACCAGGTGCTGTCACGCACTTCCGAGCCGCCGAAGCCGCGGTTGAACACCGGCTGGCCCGGAAAATCGGTGGCCAGGCTCTCCCACATGCGGATCGAGGAGCTGCCGATGAACTCGATGCCCCCGCGCGGGGGCGGGTTGGTCGCGTCCTGGGCCGCGAACTGCGCCATGTCGCCGGCCCAGGCCACGTTGGAGACCTGGGTGGGCACCTGCGGCGCAGCGGGGGCCGGGGTACGGGCCAACGCGGGCAGGGCGGCGCCCAGGGCAAGGGCGAGCAGAAGGGGGCGGGCACGGCGATGCAGCATGGGCAACTCCTGGGTGGGGCACCCGCTCGGGTGCCCGGACGGGCAGGCGTCCATCATAAAAGCTGCCGCCACGCCGCGCTTTACCACGGACGGGCGTTGGCCGCCTTCGACAATGGCTTGGCCGGCTTATGGCAAAATGAGGGATTGCCTGCCCCATTCAGCGATGCCCATGACTGTCTGCCGTGTGCTGTTCCTGCCGTTCCGGCCTGCGTTGCCGACCGGGGCACCTGCCCATGGCGGATGAAATCGGCCACCTGCCGCGCGGCCCCAAGCGCATCTTCAAGGCCGCGGTCTGGTCCTGGCAGGGGCTGCGTGCGGCCTGGCTGCACGAGTCCTCGTTCCGGCTGGAGGTCTACCTGCTGATCGTGCTCGCCCCGTTGGCGCTCTGGCTCGGCCAGACCCCGGTGGAGCGTGCGCTGATGATCGGCTCGGTGCTGCTGGTGCTGGCCATGGAACTGGCCAACTCGGCGATCGAGGCGGTGATCGAACGCTACGGCGCGGAGTTCCACGAGCTCGCTGGACGTGCCAAGGACATGGGCTCGGCCGCGGTCTTCGTGCTGATGATGAACGTACTGGTGTGCTGGGTCCTGATCCTGCTGCCGCAGATCCTCTGACGTAACACCTCTGACGCGTTACGCGCGTCATCCCCCCTGTAAGGATGGAAGTCCATGTTCCTTGAGTTGTTGTCCGACCCCAATGTCTGGTTGACCCTGTTTACGCTGAGCGCGCTGGAAATCGTGCTGGGCATCGACAACCTGGTCTTCATCTCGATCGCGGTGAGCAAGCTGCCCGAGGCGCGCCGTCCGTTCGCGCGCAAGCTCGGCATC
>DMZT01000326.1:512-5204 GCA_003484865.1 Stenotrophomonas sp. | reverse complement strand
TCCGTTGAAGAACTCAATGGTGCATCTCTGTCAATAGCATATGAAAACAGGCCTCCTTTCTTACCACCAGCCGGTTGCCAACGGGCATAATCATAGCCCCGCCCGGCACACCTCTGCATGCAACACCACGAACGGCGGGGCCGTCGGCAGCGCCGCCATCTGCGCCGCCACCGCCGCCATATCCTCCGCGCGCCGCACATACACCTTCAGCACCGACGTCGACCCCAACGCCGGTGACAGCGACGGCCGCTGACCGCGCGCCGTATCCACCAGACTCTGCAGATTCGTCAACGTCTCCCGCAACTGCTCATCCACCGCCCCCGTGTGCTGCGACACATGCCCCACGATCGCCGCCGTCCCGGACTGCAGCAACGGCAACCCCGTTGCCAACGGCGGCAACAGCGCCCGCGAAAAACTCGGCGACTGCGGCCCGTACTGGCGTGGATAACGGAACGCGCTCACCTGACGCGGATTCTCCAGCGGCAGGCCCGGCTCGCGGGCTGCCAGCCAATACACCTGCAGCCGGCGCTCACCGTCGAAGCGGCCAATGCAGGTTGCCGCCGGCAGTGCGGCTTCATCCAGTTCCCGCAGGCCCCGCACGCGGCCCACGCAGAAACGTCGGTAGCGTTCATCGTCGCCATCGCCCTCGGTCACTGCGTCCAGATAGTTCCAGGTGCGCAGCAGATGCGGATAGCCGCAGCGCGACAGGAACGCGCTCATCCGCGCATAGGCCTCGGCTGCGGCGGACTCGATATCGCTGTCGACCTCGTCAATCTCCAGCACCCCGAACAGCAGGCTGTCGGTGTGCGACCAGCGCACCCCATCGGTGGTGCCGTGCGCGACCGGCGTGCCGCCACGCCAGACCTCGATCTGCGCCGGACCCTGTTCGGCCAGCGGGACCTGCAGCCAGCGCGGGTCGTCCAGCGCGGCGTGACGCAGGCCGAAGCCGAACACCGCCAGCGTCTGCGGGTCGGCCAGCGCGGCATCACGGTGCGCCGCCGGGGCGTAGGCGACATGGAACCACGCAGGTCCGGAGGAAGGGAAAGCGATTGCCGGGGACGTTGCGTGGTCGATCGTGTTGCTCATTTCAGAATGTGAATGCTGCCAGTGCCGAGAGTGTCATGATAGCGTGCGCTCCTTTCTCGGCACCGCGTCCGGCGCCGGACGATGTCGATGACAGGCGCGGTCCGGCTGGCATGGGGAGCCGATCCGCGTGGCCACCCTGGCTCGTGCCCGTCCTGGTACCCATCCATCATGTTGGCGTGAATGATCGAGTTTTCAGTAGTGGATTGGTCGGCCTGGGCGCCAGGCATCACCACCCGGGAGCAGTGGCAGGCGTGGGCAGAGGCCCCTTGGCTGCCGACCGGTGAGGACACGCCGGCGCTGTCCGAAGTGCCGGCCATGCAGCGCCGCCGGATCGAGCGGCTGGGGCGCATGGCGATCCAGACCGCGTGCTGGTGCGAGCAGCCCGACGACGGTGGCCAGGTGCCGCTGGTGTTCGCCTCGCGGCATGGCGACGTGGCCCGTTCGATGGAACTGCTCAATACCCTGAGCGCAGACCAGCCGATGTCGCCAACCGGCTTCGGGCTGTCGGTGCACAACGCGATCGCCGCGCTGTATTCGATCGCCCGCGGCCATCGCGGCAACTATCTGGCCCTCGCGGCCGGCCGGGCCACGGTCGAGACCGCCTGCATGGAGGCCTTCGGCCTGCTCGCCGATGGCGCGCCCGAGGTGCGACTGGTGGTCTATGAATCGCCCTTGCCACCGATCTACGCCGGCTTCGCCGACGAGCCCGATCCGTTCTTCGCCTGGTGCTGGCGGCTGGGACCGGCCGACGGTCCGGGCACCCGGCTGTCGCTGGGTTGGGGGGCAGGCGGCGAGGATCGCCCCTCCGACGGTCTGCCGCATGGCCTGGAAGCCTTGCGTTTCCTGCTGGCCGGTGCGCCTTCGCTGGGGCTGGAGGCCGATGGCCAACGCTGGACCTGGCAACGCCATGGCTGAGCGCTGGCCGGCCCGGATCAACCATGCCTGGCGGGTGCTGGGCACGGGGCTGAGCTTTGCCGCCTTCGGGCTCGGCGGGCTGGTGCTGGGCGGGCTGCTGTTCCTGTCGCTGCTGCTGATCCGCGACCCGGTGCGCCGGCGCGTGCTGGCGCGGCGCCTGGTCCAGGGCAGCTTCGCCACGCACGTCGGCCTGATGCGCCGGCTCGGGCTGATGACCTATGAGATCCGCGGGGGGGAGCGCCTGCAACGCAATGGCCTGCTGATCCTGGCCAACCACCCGACCCTGATCGACGTGGTGCTGCTGATCGCCCAGCTGCCCAATGCCGATTGCGTGGTCAAGCAGGCCGTGGCGCGCAACCCGTTCATGCGCGGCCCGGTCCGCGCGGCCGGCTATGTCTCCAACGACGACGGAGCGGGCCTGATCGATGACTGCATCGCGGCGGTCCAGGCCGGCGGCAACCTGGTCATCTTCCCGGAGGGCACCCGCACCGTGCCGGGACAGCCGCTGCGCCTGCAGCGCGGGGCGGCCAACATCGCGGTGCGGGGCCGGCTGGACATCACCCCGGTGCGGATCACCTGCACCCCGCTGACCCTGACCAAGGGCCAGAAATGGTATCGTGTGCCATCACGGCGATTTCACGTTCAGCTGGAAGTCGGGGAGGATCTCCCGATTGCCCCGTTTCTGAACGAGACCGGCGATGCGCCCAGGGGGGATGCCTTGGCGGCCAGGCGTGTGACCGATCATCTTGCCCATTACTTCGACTTCGCTGGAGACCCGACCCGTGCAGGCACTTGAGCACGAGATCAAGGAATTGATCATTTCATCGCTTTCACTGGAAGACATCACTCCCGAAGACATCGATTCCGCCGCGCCCTTGTTTGTAGAGGGGTTGGGCCTTGATTCGATCGACGCGCTGGAACTTGGATTGGCCCTGCAGAAAAAGTACGGTGTCAGCCTGTCAGCCGATTCGGAAGAGACCCGTCGCCATTTCTCCAGCGTGCGTGCCCTGAGCGAGTTTGTCGCCGCACGCCAGCCGTCCTAACGGCGCGTCAGGATTTACCCATGACCAAGAACGAACTTTTCGAGCGCATCGTCAAGATCCTCAAGGACAGCTTTGAGATCGAGCCGAGCCGTATCACGCCCGCCGCGCGGCTGTATGACGACCTGGACATCGACAGCATCGACGCGGTCGACCTGATCGTGCAGCTCAAGCCGCTGCTCGGCCGCAATCTGCAGCCGGAGGCGTTCAAGCAGGTGCGCACCGTGCAGGACATCGTGGATGTGGTGCACGGGCTGTTGCCTGGTCAAGCGGCCGCCTGACGGCCATCGCTGAAGACTGACCATGGTCCGGGTACGCGTCGCGGCGTTTGCGTTGCTGTCGCTGGCATACCCGCTGGTGGTCTACCTGTCGCTGGGCCGGTTCGAGCCGCGCTGGTTGTCGCTGCTGCTGTTCACCCTGGCCGCGCTGCGCGCGCTGACCACCCGCCAGGCGGTGTGGTGGGTGGCCGCACTCGGCACCGGTGTGCTCGCCCTGGTGGCTACGGCCTTCAACGAGGCCCTGCCGCTGAAGCTGTACCCGGCGCTGGTGAACGCGGTGATGCTGGTCATCTTCGCCACCAGCCTGCGCTTCGGGCCCAGTGCCGTGGAGCGCCTGGCGCGGCTGAGTGAGCCGGACCTGCCGCCGTTCGCCGTGATCTATACCCGTCGCGTCACGTGGATCTGGTGCGGCTTCTTTGTTCTCAACGGAAGTCTGGCCCTGGCCACGGCGCTGTGGGCGTCCAACCAGGTCTGGGCGTTCTACAACGGATTGTTGGCCTACGTGATGATGGGTGCTCTGTTTGGCGGGGAATGGCTGGTCCGGCGACGGGTCAAGGCGGCGCATGCCCATGGCTGAGTGGATCGCACTGGACCGGTTGGCGCTGGCCCCGCGCCCGGGCCGCATCGTCGGCATCGCCGGCGACACCGTGGTGGAGCACCCGCAGTTCCGCGCGCAGGTACTGTGCTGGCAGCAGGCGTTCGCGCGTGCCCCCGGCACCGACTGGGCGCTGTATTTCGATGACACGCTGACCTTCGCCGCCGCCCTGTTGGGGGCCTGGCATGCCGGCAAGCGTGTGTTCCTGGGCGGTGACAACCTGCCGGCCACGCTGGAAGGACTGAGCCCGCGCGTGGCCGGGTTCGCCGGCGACGTGCCGGCCCGGTATGCGCCGCTGCAGCCCGATGCGGCGGCCGATCCGGAGCAGGTGCTGCAGCCGTTGGACGACGCGGCGCTGGAACTGGTGGTGTTCACCTCCGGCAGCACCGGCGCGCCGAGCGCCATCGTCAAACGCATGCGCCAGCTGACCCGCGAGGTGGATGCGCTGCAGGCCGCCTTCGGCGAGCAGTTCGACGGCGCCCAGGTGCAGGGCACGGTCTCGCACCAGCACATCTACGGGCTGCTGTTCCGGGTGCTGTGGCCGCTGGTGGCCGGACGCGCGATCCAGCCGCGCCGGTTCTTCCACGAAGACCTGGTCAGCGCGCTGGGCGGCCAGCCGTCGGTGCTGGTGGCCACCCCGGCCCATCTCAAACGCCTGCCCGAGCAGCTGGACTGGTCCTCGCTGGGCGGTCAGCTGCGCGCGGTGTTCTCCTCTGGCGGTCCGCTGCCGACCGAGGCGGCGCTGCAGGTGCGCGCCTTGATGGGCGTGGCCCCGACC
>DMZT01000326.1:0-288 GCA_003484865.1 Stenotrophomonas sp. | reverse complement strand
GATGGGCGTGGCCCCGACCGAAGTCTTCGGCAGCAGCGAAACCGGTGGCGTTGCGTGGCGGCGCTGGAGTGCAGCGCGGCCGCAGTGGCATCCGTTGCCCGGCGTCGCCTGGCGGATCGACGAGGGCTGCCTGGCGGTCCGCTCGCCGCACCTGGCGAGCGAAGACTGGTGGCTGACCCAGGACCGTGCCGTGGCCGATGACGGCCACAGCTTCCGCCTGCTCGGCCGCGCCGATCGCATCGTCAAGATCGAAGAGCGGCGCGTCTCGCTGGATGCCCTCGAGCAGCA
>DMZT01000327.1 GCA_003484865.1 Stenotrophomonas sp. | reverse complement strand
CGCGGCCACGGACGGGCGCCCCTCACCGGTGTATCAGGACGCGGCGCCCGGCATAGCGGTTGGCCCGGTCGTCGGTACCCGGGTCGCCCGCGATTTCCAGCGCGATTACCTGGCGTCCTCGACCTGGAAGCTGTTCGCGCCGCCGGACAGCGTGGGCATGCCGTTGGTGGCGCTGGTGCTGGAAGGCTCGGATCGGGTCACTGCCGGGGAGTTGCGGATCGGACGCAGCGACAACGCCGCATCGGTCCGCACCTGCCTGGATACGCCAGCAGAAGCGACCGGTCCTGCCGCCTCGGCACCGGTGGATATCGGCGGCGTCCCGTTCACGCACTTCACCGTGGGCGATGCGGCGATGAGCCACTACGTGTCGGCCGAGAGCTATCGTGCGGTTCACCACGGCAGCTGCTATGCGATCGACCTGGTCGTGGCTGGCACGCGCGCGGAGGTTTACGATCCGCCACGCACGCCGCGGTTTACGCAGCAGGAGGCCGCGACACGGCTGGCCGACGCACTCACGGCGGTGTACTGGGTGCCGTGAAGGCGGTCATCCGCGTTGCTCAGGGAAGGCGAGCATGACCTTGGCGCCGCCCAGTGGCGACGTGCCGATGGACAGCGTGGCGCCGTGCCTGCCGGCAATCTCGGCGACGATCGCCAGGCCCAGCCCGCAACCATCGCCGCTGGCGTCTCCCCGCCAGAAGCGTTCGGTGACGCGGCCGCGCAGCGTGGGATCGATGCCGGGGCCGTTGTCATTGACGCTGATACGGATCTCGCCCTGGATCGTTTCCACGCTCACCGTGATCACGCCTTCAAGCGCGCCGTAACGCATCGCGTTGTCGACCAGATTGCTGATCGCTTCGCGCAACAACTGCGGTTCTCCGATCAGCATCACACCGGCATCCGGCCCTTCGTATCCCAGGTCGACGCCTGCGATCACGGCGCCATCCATGAGGCGCTCCAGTGCTTCGCGCGCCAGCTCGGCAATGTCCACCGGCCGCATCGCCAGCATCGCGCCGGCGCTGTCTTCGGAACGGCTCAAGATGAGCAGTTGATGGGTGAGGTGGCGCAGGCGCGTCAGCCCCCGCAGCAGGCCTGCCAGTGCGTCCCGCTGTGCGGCCGGATCCTGTTCGCGCAGCGCGCTCTCCAGCTCGATCTGCAGCCCGGCCAGCGGTGTGCGCAACTGGTGTGCCGCGTTGCTGATGAAGCGCTGCTGGGCATCCTGCATCGCCGAAAGCCGGCTCACGAGCTGGTTGAAGGCATCCACGGCGGGCCACAGCTCGCGCGGCGCGGCGTCCTGTGGGTCCAGCGGCATCAACGCATCAAGCGGAGCACTGGCCAGCCGCCGTGCGGCACCGTTGGTATGCCGCGCTGCGGCGCCGGTACCTGACCAGGCCAGCCACGCGGCAAGCAGCAGGATCGTGCCCTGCAGCGGAATGCTCGCCAGCAGCAGGCGATGCTCCAATCGAAGGCGTTTGGTACGGGTCTCGGCCACGCGGATCACAATCGGGGTGGCCGAACCCGGCGGGGTCATCGCGACCTGCACGACACGCACGTCGCGGCCATCGATCACCGCGTCATAGTAGCTGCGCGCCGGGCTGTCATCGGCGTCCTCGGCCAGCACGGCGGTGGCCCTCGGCAGCGCGCCGGTACCGTAGAGTCGCGTGCCATCGGCGCGGGTCACGTCGCCATATATCCGATCCACCGTGTCCCAGGTGAACATGCGCGAGACGGCGGGGGAAATCTCCATGTGGACGGTCTCGCCGCGCACCTCGATCAACTGTGCCAGCGACATCGCCGAATCCAGCAGCCAGCGGTCGTACACCTGTTCGGCGTAGTGCCGCGCCAACACGAACGAGCCGACCGCACTGGCCAGCAGCAGCACCAGCAGTGGCAGCCACAGGCGCCGCAGCAGGACGCCGCGCAGGCTGTACGGTGCCTCAGCCATCACTGGCCTCCAGACGGTAGCCAAGACCACGGAGCATACGGATGCCGACTTTGGCATCGGCCAGTTGCAGCTTGCGGCGCAGGCGGCTGATGTGGACTTCGATCACCGACAGGCTGGCCTCGTGATCCCAGCTGTAGACCGCATCGAACAGGCGCTGCTTGGCCACGATGCGCCCCGGCTGCTGCAGCAGGATCTCCATCAGGGCCAGCTCGCGTGCAGTAAGTTCCAGCGGTTGATCGCCAACACGCAGTTCGCGGGTGCCGGTATCCAGGCGCAGGGCGCCCAGCTGGCGCAGGGCAGGGGCCGTGGACTGGCGACGGGCGAGCGCACGCAGGCGCGCTTCGAGTTCGCCGAGGACGAAGGGCTTGGCGAGGTAGTCATCGCCGCCACTATCCAACCCGCGGATACGGTCCTCCACGCCATCGCGTGCGGTGAGAATCAGTACGGGGACGGAAAAGCCCTCCTGCCGTAACCGAGCCAGCAGATCCAATCCATCGATGTCGGGCAAGGAAAGATCCAGCACCACCAGGTCGTAGCTGACGCTGGCCAGCGCCGACGGCGCGGCCAGGCCACGGGCGAGATGATCGCAGGCATGACCGGCACGGGTGAGTGCGCGCACCAGGCCATCGGCCAGCGCGGCATCGTCTTCAATCAGCAGAATGCGCATTGCAAGGTTTACGCAAGGTTCGGGAAAGTTTGACGAAAGCGCTGCACCTTACCGTGTCGGCAATGAATACCACCACCCGCTGTGCCGCCCTGATGGCCGCACTTCTGATTGCGCCGGGCACCGCTTCGGCACTGACGCTGGCCCAGGCGGAACAGGCCATGGCAGCGCATAACCCGGATCTGCTCGCGGCAGCGATCGCGCTGCGCGGCACGCAGGGCGATGCCGTGAGTGCATCGCGACGCCCCAGCCCGGAGCTGAGCGTGGGCACCTCCAAGATCAGCCGGCAGGAGGGCATCGGCCCGGGCCGATGGAAAGACAAGCGCGTGGATTCCACCCTCGGCCTGGGTTGGACCTGGGAGCGTGGTGGCAAGCGCGGTTGGCGCATGCGTCAGGCCGACGCCTTGGTCGAGGCGGCCAACCTCAGCCTGCTCGACGGGCGACGCCAACAGCAGGTGGCGCTCACCGAGGCGTACTTCGGGTTGAAGGCTGCGCAGGAACTGCAACGCATCGCGGCGGAGGACCGGCGTGCGTCGGCGGAGAGCCTGGCTGCAGCGGACAAGCAGGTGGCGACCGGCGCCCTGGCCCCGATCGAGCGCGCACGGTTGGCGGTGGATGACCTCAAGGTGGCCGATGCCGCCCGTGAGACCGAGCGTGGCCTTCGCGAGGCACGCCATGTGCTTGCGCTGCTGTTGGGCAACGACATCGATGCTGCGCTCAGCGCCGACGATGCGTGGCCGCGCGCGGGCGCGACCGCGACACCCGCACCGACCGCGTTGGAGGAGCGCGTTGATCTGCGTGCCGCCGAGGCGCGGGTGATCGCGGCGGACGCAGCACGTGCACTGGCCCGCAGTGAACGCCGGCGTGATGTGCAGTTCGGCCTCGAAGCCGAGCGCGAGCCAGCCGATATCGGCGGGGTGACCTGGGGCGTCTCGATGAGCGTGCCGCTGGGCGGTGCCAAGCGCTGGCGGGGCGAGCAGCAGCGAGCGGAGGCGGACTACGACGCCGCTGTCCTGGAACGGCAGCAGTTGCGGCGCGCAGCGACCGCCGAACTGGATCAGTTGCAGCACGCACTGGCCGCCGCCGCACAGCGCCGCACCGAGTACGAACAGCTGCAGGGACCGGCGGCAAGGCAGAGCCTGGACGGCCTGGAACTGGCCTATCGCCGAGGTGCCGCCACGTTGACGGATCTGCTGGATGCAAGGCGCAGCTGGCGCGAGTTCGAATCCGATCTGATCGATGCGCGGTTGGCGCATGCCTCCGCCCTGGCGCGCTGGAATGCCGCCGTTACTGCTTCCGAAGGACACCCCCGATGATGTATTCCCGCACCGCCGGCTCGGCCCGGCTGCTTTCGTTGCTCGTGGCCGCCGTGCTGGCCGGTGGCTGCGCGCGCGATGCCGGACCTGTGGCCGTGCCGGCCCCGACGGTCGACGGCGCCACCATCCGCTTCGCTGCCGACAGCCCGCAACTGAAGGTGTTGCGAAGCGAAGCCGTGACCGATGGCTCGGCCTCGGTCCTGCAGCTGCCGGCGCGCATCACTTGGGATGACACGCGTTCCAGCCAGCTGCGCTCACCGCTGCCGGGCCAGGTGGCGCGTATCGAGGCGGCGCCCGGCGAGAAGATCAAGGCGGGTCAGGTGCTGGCGTGGGTGACCTCGCCTGAGTTCGGGCAGGTGCAGGCCGAGGGCGCCCGTGGCGCCGCCGAGCTTCGCCAGGCACGCAACGAACTGGCCCGCGTCCGCGAACTGCATGAGGCCGGCGTCGCCTCGGGGCGCGAACTGGACGAAGCCGAATCCGCACTGGCGGCCAACGAGGCCGAGCATGCCCGCCTGCGGGCGCTGACCCGCGGTTTCGGCAGCAGCCGCAGCATCGACCAGCGCATGCCGCTGCGTTCGCCCATCGACGGCATCCTGGTCGAGCGCCGGATGAGCCCGGGCATGAACGTGTCGCCGGATGCCGAGCTGCCGTTGGCGGTGGTGAGCGATCCGGACCGCCTATGGTTGATCGTCGATGTTCCCGAGGCGCTTGCGGGTCGCCTCAAGCCCGGGATAGCCGTGAGCCTCACGCCCGGCCAAGGCGAGGCAGCGCACGTCGTACTCGGCCATGTGGATGACTACATCGACACCGAGCGCCACGTGGTGCAGGCGCGTGCCGAGCTGGACAACCGTGAGCGACGCTTCAAAGCGGGTCAGTACGTACGGGCTGCGATCACGGTGCCGATGGAGGGGGGCGTATCGCTGCCGGAGGGGGCGGTGCTGCTGCTCGGGCGCGAGCAGGTGGTGTTCGTCGACGAGGGCAAGGGCCGGTTCGCGCGGCGATCCGTGCAGGCCGAGGAGTTGGGCCAAGGGCGCTTGTGGGTGGGCCAGGGGCTGGCCGCTGGCGCGCGCGTGGTCGTGGACGGTGGCCTGCTGCTGCAGCAGGTGCTCGATCAGAACGTTGGCAGCGCTGACGCACCCGCCGGTGGTGCGGCGGCCGCCAAGGCTGCCCCATGATCGATCGTCTGATTGCGTACTGCCTGCGTCAGCCGTTGATGGTGATGCTGGCGCTGCTGATCTTCATCGGCGCCTCGTTCGCCGCGTTCCGCGAGTTGCCGGTAGAAGCGTTCCCGGACGTCTCCGATACCCAGGTCACCGTGGTGACGCTGCACCCGGGGCGCGCGGCCGAAGAGGTTGAGCGCGAAGTCACGATGCCGCTGGAGGTGGCGCTGTCCGGCATCCCGCACTCGGTGCGCGTGTTCTCGCACACCCAGTTCGGGCTGTCGATGATCATCCTGACCTTCGACGACGGTGCCGACGACTATTTCGCGCGCGCCCAGGTGATGGAGCGCCTGCAGGGCGTGGATCTGCCCGACGGCGTGCAGCCGGAGATGGAGGCGATGAGTTCGGCGGTGGGCGAAATCTACCGCTATGTGCTCCACGCACCACACATGAGCTCCACCGAGCTGCGCACCGTGCAGGAATGGGTCATGGAGCGGCGCCTGCGTACCGTGCCGGGCGTGGCCGACGTGGTCAGTTTTGGCGGCTATGCGCGGACCTTCCAGGTGGAGCCGGACCTGGGCAAGCTGCGTGACCGCGGGATCAGCCTGGAGGAATTTGCCGAGGCGCTGGAGCGGGGCAGTGCGAACGCCGGCGGCGGCTATGTGGAGCGTGGGCAGCAGCAGTATCTGATCCGCGGGGTTGGGCTGATGCGTTCGCCGGCCGACATCGGCACCGTTGTCGTGGGAGAGCGGCAAGGCACCCCCGTGCTGGTGCGCGACCTGGCCCGCATCGTCGATACCGGCCTGCCGCGACAGGGCCTGGTTGGCCAGGATGACAACGACGACGCCGTGTTCGGCATGGTGCTGATGCGCAAGGGCGAGAACCCGTCCCTGGTGCTGGATGCCTTGCATGCGCGCGTGGCCGAGATCGAGGCCGATCACCTGCCGGATGGCGTCACGCTTGAACCGTTCTACGACCGCTCCTGGCTGGTCTCGACCACCCTGAAGACCGTCTTCCGCAACCTGGTGGAGGGTGCGGTGCTGGTGTTCCTGGTGCTGTGGCTGTTCCTCTACAACGCCCGTGCGGCGTTGATCGTGGCAGCGATGATGCCGCTGGCCTTGCTGTCGACCTTCCTAGGCCTGCACCTGTGGGGCGTGCCGGCCAATCTGCTCTCACTGGGCGCGATGGACTTCGGCATCATCATCGATGGTGCGGTGATCGTGACCGAGCATATCGTCTCGCGCATGTCGAAGATGCCGCCCGGCAGCACCCGGCGCGAGCGCATGGCGACGGTGTTGTCGGCTGCGTCGGAGGTGGGGCGGCCGACCTTCTTCTCGATGCTGATCATCATTGCCGCGCACATCCCGATCTTCACCCTGCAGCGCCAGGAAGGCCGGATGTTCGCCCCCATGGCCTATTCGGTGACGTCGGCGCTGATCGGCGCACTGATCCTTGCCCTGACCGTGGTGCCGCTGCTGTGCTTCTGGTGGCTGCGGCGCGAGCGGCTGAAGGGCGAGAACCCGGTGATGAACCGGCTGGTCGGCTGGTACCGCCCGTGGCTGGAGGGGGCGATGGCGTGGCCCCGTGCGGTGGTGCTTGCGGCAGTGGCCATGCTGGTGGTGACGCTGGCATTGGGCACGCGGTTGGGCTCGGAATTCCTGCCCGAACTGGACGAAGGCTCGATCTGGCTGACCGCCACACTCGACCCCAGCACCAGCCTGGCCGAGGCGCAGGCCCAGTCCCGGCGCATCCGTGACCTGGTGCGGACGTTGCCCGAGGTTTCGACGGTGGTGGCCAA
>DMZT01000322.1 GCA_003484865.1 Stenotrophomonas sp. | reverse complement strand
TCCTGTTGCTGGGGGCCCTGCTTGCCGTGGTGCTGGGCTGGCCGGAGACGCTGCGGCGGCGCAACCCTGCCAAGGTGGCACGCCTGCGCGCGCGGCACTGGGGATGGCGGATGCTGTTCTCGGAATCGCCGTGGATGAACTGGGAATTCTCCGGGCTGCGCCCACTGACCGGCATGTGCATTGCGGTGGTCTGCTTCATGGCATTCGGCGCGGCGCTGTATGCCCTGAGCACGGCCGAGAAGATCCTCGATGGGAAGGGCGGTACGCCCGTGCAGGTCGTGCTCGAGGGTGACGCGGCCGCGCTTCCCGGCACCGCGAAGCTGCTGGGATCCAGCAGCGCGTTCGTGTTCCTGTGGTGGCCGGCGCAGCGGCGGGCAGAAGCCGTGCCGATCGGCTCGATCCGCCGGCTGCAGTCGATGCCCTTGCCGGCGAAGCCGGTAGCGCCCAAGCCGGTCACGCCGTCGGCGCAGCCCACTGCCGCCGCGAAACGGTAAGCAGCACTGCCTGCGCCCTGCCGCATGCTGCCTCAGGCAGCACGCGGCAGGGCCCGGCGTGTAGATCAGGCGTTGCTGGCGGCTCCTTTACGGGCGCCCGTTGGTACCTTTTTCGCAGACGTCCCGGCGGCGGTTTTCGACGCTGCTTTTCGGGGGGCCTGCTTTGCAGCGGTCTTCTTTGCCGCTTTTTTCACGGCCTTCTTGACGGCGGGTGTTGGCGTCGCCTTTTTCGCGGCCTTCTTCGTCGCTTTCTTCGCCACCTTCTTCGCCACCTTCTTTACGGTCTTGCTGGTGGCCTTCTTGGGCACTGCTTTCGTCGCAGCCTTTTGTGCAGCGGTCTTTTTTACCGCTGCCTTCTTC
Source organism: Stenotrophomonas sp. (assembly GCA_003484865.1). Classification (GTDB taxonomy): domain Bacteria; phylum Pseudomonadota; class Gammaproteobacteria; order Xanthomonadales; family Xanthomonadaceae; genus Stenotrophomonas. Next base: position 4,708 of record DMZT01000322.1, on the reverse strand, counting down.
GTCGCCGACGCTTTCGTTGTCCGGGTTGCAGTTTTCTTCGCGCTGCCGCCCTTCCTGCCGCCACCATCCTGCTTGTTGACCGTGGCCCAGGCGATGCGCTCGGCGGCGGCACCGCTGCGCCCCTGGTCTTTCTCGCTTTCCTCGATGTGCCCGGCTTTGCGCTTCTGCGTGTCGGTATAGCTGGATTTATCACCCCGTGGCATGGACGTGCTCCTGTGTGGTGATGACGAAAGCGCCGCTCAGGCGAGCGTGCGCACCTTCGGTTCGCGGGCCCACTGGCGGGTAGCGGCGGCGGCGAGGAAGGCCTTGGCATCCTCGGCCTCGACCACCCCGGCATCGTTGCCGACCCGGGCAACCTTCAGCAGCGCCTGTGCGCCGTCATCGGCGGCGATCGCCTTCAGATGGGCCCAGGCGTCGCTGACGAAATCGATCGCGGCCGATTCCCTGCTCAGCTTCTTGGCGGCGTCGTTGCTCAGCACCACGGCGACCGCATCGAACACCACCGAGGGCGTGCCCGCCAGCTGACCATCGGCGGCCAGCGTCTTGCCGTCGCTGAGTTTGGCGCCACCGATCTTCGGCGCGACCAGCTTCACGCTCGCCCCGGCCTTGTCGGCCGCCTTGCGCAGGTTGGCGATCAAGGCCGCGTCGGAGCCTTCGTCGAACAGGATGCCGATGCAGCGGCCTTTGAGCAGGTCCTTGGTGCGGCCGATGATGCGCACTTCCGGCGCCTTCGGGAAATCCTGTGCCGGGGTCTGCGTGGCGGCCGGCTCGGGCAGCGCCGGCATCGCCAGACCGTCGGCCACGCGCTTGGCCAGTGCATCGTCGATGTTGCGCAGGTGGCTCACGGTGCGCTCGCGCACCTTGACCGTCTCCACCTTGGACAGCTCGAACACCAGCGCCGAGGCCAGATGCGCCTGCTCCGGCGCCTCCAGGCTACGGAAGAACATGCGGGCCTGGCTGTAGTGATCGGCGAAGCTCTCCGCGCGCGCGGCCCTTGCGGCCGTCATCCGGCGCGGTGGCGTGACTGGGGAAGCCGTCGACGCTCTCACGCGGGCTGTCGCCCTGCAGCGAACTCGGATCGTAGGCGACCCGGCCCTTCGGGATGTTCATCTGCATGTGGCCGTCGCGCTGGTGGTTGGCGAACGGGCACTTGGGCGCGTTGACCGGGATCTGGTGGAAATTCGGGCCGCCCAGGCGGCTGAGCTGGGTATCCAGATAGGAGAACAGGCGGCCCTGCAGCAGCGGATCGTTGCTGAAGTCGATGCCCGGCGGCACGTTGGCCGGGCAATAGGCGACCTGCTCGGTCTCGGCGAAGAAGTTGTCCGGCCAGCGGTCCAGCACCATCCGTCCGATCACGGTCAGCGGCACCAGCGACTCGGGAATGATCTTGGTCGAATCCAGGTGGTCGAACGGGAAGGCCTCGGCCTGTTCCTCGGTGAACAGCTGCACCGCCAGCTCCCACTCGGGGAAATCGCCGGCGGTGATCGCCTCGAACAGGTCGCGCCGGTGGAAATCGTTGTCCGCGCTCTGCAGCTTGACCGCCTCGTCCCACACCGTGGACTGGATGCCCAGCTTCGGCCGCCAGTGGAATTTGACGAAGGTCGACTCGCCGGCATCGTTGATCAGCCGGAAGCTGTGGATGCCGAAGCCTTCGATGGTGCGCAGCGAGCGCGGGATCGTGCGGTCGCTCATCGCCCACATGATCATGTGCATCGATTCGGGCATCAGCGAGACGAAATCCCAGAAGGTGTCGTGCGCGCTGGCCGCCTGCGGGAAGGCACGGTCCGGCTCCATCTTCACTGCATGGATCAGGTCGGGGAACTTGATCGCGTCCTGGATGAAGAACACCGGGATGTTGTTGCCGACCAGATCCCAGTTGCCTTCCTTGGTGTAGAACTTGACCGCGAAGCCACGCACATCGCGCGGCGTATCCACCGAGCCGGCGCCGCCAGCCACGGTGGAGAAGCGGGTGAACAGGGGGGTGCGCACGCCGACTTCGCTGAGGATCCGGGCGCGGGTGTACTCACCCAGCGAGCGGGTAAGTTCGAAGTAGCCGTGTGCGGCGCTGCCGCGCGCATGCACGATGCGCTCGGGGATGCGCTCATGGTCGAAGTGGGTGATCTTCTCGCGCAGGATGAAGTCTTCCAGCAGGGTCGGCCCGCGCGGGGTGGCCCGCAGCGAATTCTGGTTGTCACCGACCGGGATGCCCTGGTTGGTCGTCAGGACGGGATGGCCATTGCCCGCGCGCTGGTGCAGTTCATCCCCTTCGCCGCGGGCGTCTGTGGCGGGTGCGGGGGCGTTCTTCGTGCTTTTCTTGCTGGCGGCCATGAGGCGACTCCGGGAGCTGGCGGGAAGGGGATCGCCTCACACTGGCGGCCGGGGCGTTAATCGAGGGTGCGAAAACCGGGCACTGCTTGCACCCGCGCTTCACATGCGGCGCCCGGGCGCTGGGTGACGCGCGTGCGGGCAGGTATCCTTGGGCGCGTCTTCCCCTGTTCTTCCCGACCGCATGCGCGTTGAACCCGCCGACATCGAAGCCCTGTTTGATGCGATCCCCGACGTCCTGTTCTTCATGAAGGACTGCGACGGGCGCTATACGCACATCAACCAGACCATGCTGCGTCGGCTGGGGCTGAAATCCCGCAAGGACGTGATCGGGCGCACCGCAGCGGAGATTTACCCAACCGGTCTGGGGGCCGATTACGCCACCCAGGATGAGCAGGTGCTGGCGGGCAAGGTCATCGAGAACCTGATGGAACTGCATCTGTTCGCCAACCGCGAGCCGGGCTGGTGCCTGACCTGCAAGCGGCCGCTGCTGGTGGATGGGCAGATCCGCGGGCTGATCGGGATCTCGCGCGACCTCGGCCAGAAGGACAGCCTGGGCACCCAGTACGAACAGCTGCGCCTCGCGCTGGCACATCTGAATGCGCATTACGCCGAGAACGTGCGCATGCAGACCCTGCTGGACATCACCGGGTTCTCGCTATCCAAACTGGAGCGCACCTTCCGCAAGGTGTTCCAGATGACCCCGCAGCAGGTGCTGACCCGTCTGCGCATCCAGATGGCGGTACACCTGCTGCATGGCCCGGACAGCATCGCCAGCATCGGCCAGGCCTGCGGTTTCACCGACCAGAGCGCGTTCACCCGCAAGTTCAAGGCCGAGGTCGGGCTGTCGCCACGGGCCTACCGTGCCCAGATCGGCGAGCGCGCCGCTGCCTGAGGCGGGGTGGGGCTTCCGGCCTATGCCGTCGCGCGGCCGACAGGGTATGGTGTCGCACTTGTTGCCTGCCAATCGATTCCGATGCCCGCATCCCAGACTCCGGCTCCTGCCACTCCGCCCGCCGATACCCGCCTGGGGCACGCGCTCAAGCCCCGCCAGCTGATCATGATGGGCCTGGGCAGCGCGATCGGCGCCGGCCTGTTCCTCGGCTCCGGGGTGGGCGTCCAGGCCGCTGGTCCGGCAGTCCTGCTGTCGTATCTGGTCGCCGGCGCGCTGGTGATCATCGTGATGAACGCGCTGGGCGAAATGGCCGCGGCCAAGCCGACCAGCGGCGCGTTCTCGGTCTACGCCGCCGACGCCATGGGCGCCACCGCCGGCGCGACGGTGGGGTGGCTGTGGTGGGTGCAGCTGGTGATCGTCATCGCCGCCGAGGCGGTAGGGGCGGCCGGGCTGCTCGCCACGGTCTGGCCGGCGATCCCGGTGCCGATGGCCGCGCTGGCCTTCATGCTGTTCTTTACGGCGATCAATCTGCTCGGGGTGAAGAACTTCGGCGAGTTCGAATTCTGGTTCGCCATCCTCAAAGTCGCCGCGATCGTCGGCTTCATCCTGATCGGCGTGGCCCTGCTGATGGGCTGGCTGCCGGACGTGGCTTCGCCGGGCCTGCGCAACTTCACCGAGCACGGCGGCTTCATGCCCAAGGGCCTGGCCGGAATCGGCGCGGCGTTGCTGGTGGTGGTGTTCGCCTTCGGCGGCACCGAGATCGTGGCCGTGGCCGCGGCCGAAACCGAAGATCCCGAGCGCAGCATCGCCCGCGCGATCCGCACCGTGGCCTGGCGCATCCTGGTGTTCTACATCGGCTCGTTGAGCGTGATCATCGCGGTGGTGCCGTGGACCAGCGAGGCACTGAAGTCGCCGTTTGCTGCCGTGCTGGAAGCTGCCAAGATTCCGGGCGCGGCGACGGCGATCACGCTGATCGCGGTGATCGCGCTGCTGTCGGCGCTCAATGCGAATCTGTATGGCGCCTCGCGGATGATGTACTCGCTGGCGCAGCGCCGCGAGGCCCCGGCGGTGCTGGGGTGGACCGATCCGCGCCAGGTGCCGATCATCGCGGTGCTGGCCAGTGTGCTGTTCGGTTTTGCGGCGACGGTGATGGAGCTGCTGTTCCCGGACAAGGTGCTGCCGGTGCTGCTCAACATCGTGGGCTCGACGTGTCTGCTGGTCTGGACGATTTCGTTGTTGTCGCAGTTGATTCTGCGCCATCGTGCGAACCGGGATGGGACGCGGTTGCCGTTCCGGATGGCGGGGTATCCGTATCTGACGGTGATCGGGTTGGGGGTGCTGGCGCTGATTTTCGGTCTGTTGTTGTCCGAGGCGCATACGCGGTTGCAGTTCCTGTCGATGGCGGCGCTGACCGCGGTGATCGCCATCAGCAGCGAAGTCACCCGCCGCGTGCGCGCCAGCCGCCAGCCCGATTGACCCCGGGCGGGT
>DMZT01000323.1 GCA_003484865.1 Stenotrophomonas sp. | reverse complement strand
CCGATCTTACTGCGATGCCGGCCAGCGGCCGGCACTACCCCGATGCCGGCCAGCGGCCGATACCACCGTTACTTCAGGGTGGCCAGTGCCTGCCCCAACTGAACCGCATGCTCGGCATCCAGGTGTGGCGCGAACTCGGCCACCCCCGGCGGCAGCAGCACGATCACGGTGGAGCCGTAGTTGAAGCGCGCCATCTCCGCGAAGCGCTCCAGGGTGATGCCCTTGCCGCGGTAATCCTTGCGCGTGATCGTATCGCCGTAGGCCGGAATCTCCTCGCCGCCCCACACCGTCTCCACGCCGGAGACCAGCAGCGCGCCGACCATCACCGAGACCATCGGGCCGAAGTCCGTATCGAAGTGACAGACCAGGCGTTCGTTGCGGGCGAACAACCCCGGCACCCTGTTCACCGCGGCCGGGCCGACGCTGAACAACCGCCCCGGCACGTGCACGGTCTCGCGCAGCGTGCCGGTCCACGGCATGTGCACGCGGTGGTAATCCTTCGGCGACAGATACACCGTCGCGAACAGGCCGTGGTGGAAGACCTCGGCATCCTTGGCATCGCCCAGCAGCTCGGCGGCGGTGAAGGACTGGCCCTTGGCCTGGAAGATGCGGCCGTCCTCGATCTTGCCCAGCTGGCTGATCCGGCCATCGGCCGGCATCACCAGCGTGCGCGGATCGGCGTCGGCCACGCGCGCGCCCGGCTTCAGCGCCCGGGTGAAGAACTGGTTGAAGGTCGGGTAGCTGCGCGGGTCCGGGTTGGCGGCTTCGGCCAGATTCACGCCGAACTTGGCGGTGACCGTATCGATCAGCCAGCGCGAGACCCGCGGGTTGCTGGAGTACGCCAGTCTGCGCGCCATGGACGACAGCAGGCGATGGGGCAGGGCGTAGCTCAGCGTGGTCATCAAACTCATGGGGCGGATTTCTCGGTCAGCAGTTGCAGGTCGCGGGCAATGGCCTGCGCTTGGAAAGGAGGGCGGATCAGACCGGCCAGGCGGCCTTCCGGGTCCAGCACGGCCAGGCTGGCCGAGTGTTCGAGGGTGTAATCCTCGGGGTTCTCGTCGAAGTGCTTGCCCGGCACCTTCTGGAACACAAAGCCCAGCGAGGTGGCGAAACGCTCCAGCGAGGGCACATCGGCCGTCGCGGCCAGGGTGTCCTTATGGAACGCATGCACGTACTCGCCCAGCCGTGCCGGCGTATCGCGCTCGGGATCGACCGAAATGAAGACCAGCCGCGGGCGCAGCGTCTCGGGCAGGGCTTCCCACTGTTTCTGGGCCTGGGCCAGATCGGCCAGCGTGGTCGGGCACACATCCGGGCAGAAGGTGAAGCCCAGGAACACCAGGGTCCAGTGGCCCTTCAGCTCACCCGGAATCAGGCGGGTGCCATCGGACTGACCCAGGTTGAAATCGGGCAGCGGACGCGGCTGCGGATAGAACGTGATCGATTCGGTGGCAGGGCGGTCACCGCTTGGCTTGGGCGCGAAGACCTTCTGTGCCACGACCAGGCCCAGCCCGGCGGCCAGGGCGATCAGCAGGATGATGCCGACATTGCGATTGAACATAAGGGCCCCGTCCCGGAAGTGGCCACCATGATAGAGGGAGCCACGCCGGATTGTCGGGAGGGGCGTCGGCACGCCAGCCCACGGACTGGCAACCGCCGCATTGGCTTCTGTCTTGATCCTCGCCGTGGCCCGGGCTCCGGCTCGTTTCGACTGCAACGGATGCCCCGGCCCGCCCCAGCGCCTATAATCGGGGGCCACATTGCCTGTTGCCCCGCCATGACCGCCGAAACGGCCGCCGAACTCCACACGATCATCGACCTGATCCGCTACGGCACCAGCCGTTTCAACGCCGCCGGGCTGACCTTCGGGCACAGCTACGACAATGCCCTGGACGAAGCCACCCAGCTCGTCCTGCACAGCCTGCACCTCCCGCATGACCTCGGCCCGGCCTACGGCCAGGCCCGCCTGCTGCAGGACGAAAAGGTCCGCGTGCTGGAGCTGTTCCAGCGCCGCATCGACGAGCGCATCCCGGCTGCCTACCTCACCGGTGAGGCCTGGTTCGCCGGCCTGAGCTTCAAGAGCGACAGGCGTGCCCTGGTGCCGCGCTCCCCGATCGCCGAACTGATCGAGTGCGGCTTCGAGCCGTGGCTGGCCGGCCGCGATGTCCATCGCGCCCTCGACCTGTGCACCGGCTCGGGCTGCATCGCCATCGCCATGGGCCACTACTACCCCAACTGGGAAGTGGACGGCGTCGACCTCAGCGACGAAGCACTCTCGCTGGCCGAAGAGAACAAGGAACGTCTGCAGACGTCCAACGTCACCCTGCTCAAGTCCGACCTGTTCAACGGCCTGACCGGCCGTCACTACGACCTGATCGTCACCAATCCCCCGTACGTCACCAACGACGAGACCGATGCCCTGCCGCGGGAATATGCCTACGAGCCGGAGATGGGCCTGCGTGCCGGCGACGACGGCCTGGACCTGGTGCTGAAGATCCTGCGCGATGCCCCGCTGCACCTGAGCGAGGATGGCCTGCTGATCTGTGAAGTGGGTGAGTCCGAGCAGCACCTGTACAAGCTGCTGCCGGAAGTGGATTTCCGCTGGGTCGAGTTCAAGGTCGGCCAGATGGGCATCTTCGCCGTGGAGTGCCGCGAACTGATCGCGCACAGCGCCCGCATCACCGAACTGGCAGCGCAGCGGCCGTGAGTTCCAACAGCTTCGGCAAACTGCTGACCGTCACCACCTTCGGCGAATCGCACGGTCCGGCGATCGGCTGCGTGGTGGACGGCTGTCCGCCGGGGCTGGAGATCAGCGCCGACGAATTCGCCCATGATCTGCAGCGGCGGGCGACCGGCAAGAGCCGGCACACCTCCGCGCGGCGTGAAGCCGATGAGATCGAGATCCTGTCCGGGGTGTACGAAGGCCGTACCACCGGCACCCCGATCGGGCTGCTGATCCGCAATACGGACCAGCGCAGCAAGGATTACACCAACATCGCCCAGCAGTTCCGTCCGGGCCATGCCGACTACAGCTACTGGCAGAAGTACGGCATCCGCGATCCGCGCGGTGGCGGTCGTTCCTCCGCGCGCGAAACCACCATGCGCGTCGCTGCCGGCGTGATCGCCAAGAAGTGGCTGCTGCAGCGGCATGGCGTCACCGTGCGTGGCTATCTCTCGCAGTTGGGCGAGATCACCCCGACCGGGTTCGACTGGTCGGCGGTGGAAGACAATCCGTTCTTCTGGCCGGTCGCCGATCAGGTGCCCGCGCTGGAGAGCTACATGGATGCGCTGCGCAAGTCCGGCGATTCGGTCGGTGCGCGGGTCAACGTGGTGGCTGACGGCGTACCGCCGGGCTGGGGCGAGCCGATCTACGGCAAGCTCGATGGCGATCTGGCGGCCGCGCTGATGAGCATCAATGCAGTCAAGGGCGTGGAGATCGGCGACGGCTTTGCCAGCGCCGCGCAGAAGGGCACCGAACACCGTGACCTGCTCACCCCGCAGGGGTTTGCCAGCAACCATGCCGGCGGCATCCTCGGTGGCATCTCCACCGGCCAGCAGGTCACCGCCTCGATCGTGCTCAAGCCGACCTCCAGCCTGCGCCTGCCCGGTGCCACGGTGGACGCCAGCGGTGCCTCGGTCGAGGTGATCACCACCGGCCGTCACGATCCGTGCGTGGGCATCCGCGCCACTCCGATCGCCGAGGCGATGATGGCGCTGGTGCTGATGGACCAGGCGCTGCGCCACCGCGCCCAGTGCGGCGATGTCGGCGAGATCACGCCGCGTATTCCGGGCACGATCGATGGCTGATCGGCGCCCCAAGGTCTGGGTCAGCCAGCCCCTGTTCGACGATGTCGTCGAACAGCTCGGGCAGCATTTCGACCTGACCATGACCGGCGACGTCACCCGCTATACGCCGCAGAAACTGGCCGAACAGCTGGCCCACGTCGACGGCGCGCTGATCACCCTCAACGAACGGATCGGTGCGGCCGAGATCGCCAACGCGCCCCAGCTGCGCGCGATCGCCAACGTCGGTGTGGGCTACAACAACCTGGATATCGACGCGCTCAGCGCCGCCGGTATCCTGGCCAGCAATACCCCGGATGTGTTGACCGAAACCACGGCCGACCTCGGCTTCGCGCTGCTGATGGCCACCGCGCGCCGCATCACCGAATCCGAGCGCTGGCTGCGTGACGGGCAGTGGGGGCAATGGTCGTTCCAGACCATGCTCGGTGCGGACATCCACGGCAGCACGCTGGGCATCCTCGGCATGGGCCGCATCGGTCAGGGCATCGCCCGCCGCGGCGCACACGGCTTCGGCATGCGCGTGCTGTACCACAACCGTTCGCAGCTGCCCGAGGCCACCGAGGCCGAGGTTGGCGCGCAGTATGTGGATCTGGATACGCTGCTGGCGCAGGCCGATCACCTCGTGCTCGTGCTGCCTTACAACGCCGCCTCGCACCACATCATCGATGCCGATGCACTGGCGAAGATGAAGCCGACCGCCACGCTGATCAACATCGCCCGCGGCGGTATCGTGGATGAGCTGGCGCTCGCCGATGCCCTGGCCAACGGGCGCCTGGCCGCGGCCGGGCTGGATGTGTTCGAAGGTGAGCCGACGGTGCGCCCGGAACTGCTCGCCCTGCACAACATCGTGCTGACCCCGCATATCGGCAGCGCCAGCCAGGCCACCCGCCGGGCGATGGTGCAGCTGGCCGTGGACAACCTGACCGCCGCACTGGGGCAGGGCCCGGATGCCGGCCACCCGCCAAGCGCGATCAACGCCGACGCTGTCGCTGCCGTGAAAACCGGCGGTGCGACCGTGGGCGGCAAAAAAATCGACGACGCAAAACGATAGGGAACCGCGCTGGCCAACAGGCGAGGTTCCCGAACCGGTAGGTACCGACCGATGGTCGGCACATATCTCCAAGGCACGGCAGGTACCGATCGTTGGTCGGTACACATCCCCAACGCACGTTACGTATCGGCCACGGGTCGGTACACCCAACAGAGGTTCTCATGAGCAATCCAGATCGTCGTTTCCACGTCGCCGTCGTCGGTGCCACCGGTGCTGTCGGCGAAACCATGCTGGCCATCCTGGCCGAGCGCAACTTCCCGATCGCCACGCTGAGCCTGCTCGCGTCCTCGCGTTCGGCCGGTGGCGAGATCGAGTACCAGGGCGAGAAGATCAAGGTCCAGGACCTGAGCACCTTCGATCCGAACGGCGTGGACATCGCGCTGTTCTCCGCCGGTGGCAGTGTCTCCAAGGAGTTCGGCCCCAAGTTCGCGGCCGCAGGCGCGGTGGTGATCGACAACTCCTCGGCCTTCCGTTACGACGATGACGTGCCGCTGGTCGTCTCCGAAGTGAACCCGGAAGCGCTGAAGAACCGCCCGCGCGGCATCATCGCCAACCCGAACTGCTCGACCATGCAGATGCTGGTCGCACTCGCGCCGCTGCACCGCCAGTACGGCATCGAGCGCATCAACGTGGCCACCTACCAGTCGGTGTCCGGCGGCGGTCGCTCGGCGCTGGAAGAACTCGGCAAGCAGACCGGCCAGCTGCTCAGCTTCCAGGAAATCGATCCGCAGCGTTTCCCGGTGCAGATCGCGTTCAACCTGATCCCGCACATCGATGATTTCCAGGACAACGGCTTCACCAAGGAAGAAATGAAGCTGGTCTGGGAAACCCGCAAGATCCTCGGCGATGACAGCATCCTGGTGAACCCGACCGCCGTGCGCGTGCCCGTGTTCTATGGCCACTCCGAAGCGGTCACCATCGAAACCCGCGACAAGGTCACCCCGGATGCCGCGCGTGAGCTGTTGTCACGTTCGCCGGGCGTGGAAGTGGTCGACAAGCATGAAGCGGGTGGCTATCCGACGCCGGTCACCCATGCCTCAGGTACCGATGCGGTGTACGTCGGCCGCATCCGCGAGGATCTGTCCCACCCGCGCGGCCTGAACCTGTGGATCGTCTCGGACAACATCCGCAAGGGCGCTGCCCTCAATGCCGTGCAGCTGGCCGAACTGGTCGCCGCCGAAGGCTGATCCCGTGGTGGTCGGCGGCATGGGGATGCCGCCGACCACCCGCATTGAAACATCGCCGATCACGGGGGGAGCCGTTATATTGGCCGCCATGAAGAACCGGGCTCCGGGCGCAGTGCGTCCGCTCAAGTATGTGTCGACGCTGCTGCTGGCCCTGGCCAGCAGTTCCGCCATGGCCCTGGGCCTGGGCGATATCCGGGTGCTGTCCAAACCGGGCCAACCCCTGCTGGCCGAAATCCCGGTCATTTCCGCCGATCCGTCCGAGCTGGAAAACCTCCGCGTTGCACTGGCCTCGCCGGCGACCTTCGCCCGGGTCGGGCTGGAACCGCCGTCCGGACTGGTCAGCGAACTGCAGTTTGAGTTGACCCGCAATGCGCAGGGCCGCGCTGTGGTGCGCGTCAGCAGTCATGCGCCCGTGGCGACGCCCTCGTTGAATTTCCTGATCGAAGCCGATTGGGGGCAGGGCCGTCTGGTCCGCGAATACTCCGCCCTGGTGGATGCGCCCAACAGCGCCGCCGGCGTGGCCGAGCCGGAGAGCGTGGCTCCGGCAGGCGCGATGTCCAATGCCATCATCCGCGAGCCCGAACCGCAGGCGGCGCCGGTCGCCGCCACGCCGCCGCGCCGTACGGAACCGGCGACCACGCCGCGCCCGGTCGCGCCACGCGCAGCATCGGCCGCACCCGTCGCCGCCGATGGCAGCGTCACCGTGCAGCGTGGCCAGACCCTCTCGCAGATCGCCGGTTCGCTGGCGCGCGAGCAGGGCGTCAACCGCGACCAGGCGATGATCGCGCTGCTGCGGGCCAATCCCGAGGCCTTCATCCGTGGCAACGTGAACCTGCTCAAGCAGGGCGCGGTGCTGCGTACGCCGGGCGCCGAGGGCCTGGCCGGGATCGATGCCCAGCAGGCCGCGGCGATCG
>DMZT01000324.1 GCA_003484865.1 Stenotrophomonas sp. | reverse complement strand
CAGGCCCATACTCTGGCCAAGCTGCTGCTGACCGACGTGCGCGAGGCGGTCAGCCAGCTGCGCGACAGTGGCGCGATCGATCTGGCCGCCGCGCTGCGCCCGCTGACCGAGCAGGTCCCCTCGCTGGAGATCCACCTGGATATCGACGAGCCGCTGAGCGTGGAAGACCCCGAGCGGGCCCACGTGCTGCTGCGCTGCACCCAGGAGATCATCACCAATGCAGTGCGGCACGCCGGCGCGCGCAACCTCTGGATCAAGGTCCGGCGCGAGGCGCCGGGCATCGTGGTGCTGGAAGCGCATGATGACGGGGTGGGCGCCGACGGGATCGTGGTCGGCAATGGGTTGCGCGGGATGCGCGAGCGCCTGCAACAATGCGGTGGTGAGCTGCAGATCGAAACCCGCCGGGGCCAGGGCTTCCGCCTTCGTGCCTCGGTACCCGGCGTGCCAGTATTGATGCTGACCGCTGTCATTGAAGGAGTGCGTTGATGATTCGCGTCTGCCTGGTCGACGACCAAACCCTGGTGCGGCAGGGGATCCGCTCACTGCTGGCGCTCGATGACGGCATCGAGGTGGTCGCCGAGGCCGCCGATGGCCGCCAGGCAGTCGAGGTGGTTCCCCAGGTCCGCCCGGACGTGGTCCTGATGGACATGCGCATGCCGGTGATGTCCGGCCTGGAGGCGCTGCAGATGCTGTCGCGGCTGAACCAGCTGCCGCCGACCATCATCCTGACCACCTTCGACGACGACCAGCTCGTCCTGGCCGGGCTCAAGGCCGGGGCCAAGGGCTACCTGCTCAAGGACGTGACCCTGGACCAGCTGGTGGGCGCGATCCGGACCGTGGCCGATGGCGGCTCGCTGGTGCAGCCGGCGGTCACCCAGCGGCTGCTGTCGGGCCTGGAGCACATGCGCAACGAGTTCGTGAGCCTGGACCGGCCGGACCCGTTGACCGACCGCGAAACCGAGATCCTGCGGCTGATGGCCAGCGGCTTCTCCAACAAGGAGATCGCCAATTCACTGGGCGTGGCCGAGGGCACGATCAAGAACCATGTGTCCAACATCCTCTCCAAGCTGGGGGTGCGCGACCGCACCCGGGCGGTGCTCAAGGCCTTCGAGCTGCAGCTGGTCTGAGCCGGTGGACCCGGCGCCGGCCTTCGGGCGGTGACGGGTTTGCAGGTAATTTCTGAATTCTGCGAAACCCTTGCAGCGCAAGCGATGCAGGGGGATTTTCGGTCTCGACAGCCGAATCCGGCAAAGAAATATTGTCCATCCGCTACGTGCTGACACGCGCGATGCGTTATCTTTCCGCTCCTTGTCTATGCAAAACCGCTGCCGACATGGAAACCGGTGTGCCAACCCTGATCAACAACACCGGCGAAGCCTGCTAGGATTGGCGCTTCGCTTCAATCAACCCGGCCGTGGGATCGGCCCCGGAGACTCCTGAATGACCCGTATTATCGAGTTCCTGATCGCCTTGGGGATCGTGGCTGGCCTGTTCGTCATCATTGGCGTATGTCTGCCGGGCGAGCGCCATATTTCCGAAAGCATCGAGACCAACCGCAAGATGACGATCGTGTACGACACGGTCAACAGCCTGCGCCGCTTCAAGGACTGGAACCCGCTCTTGCTGCGCGATCCCGCCGTTGAACTGAAGTACTCCGGCCCCGCTGCCGGCGTCGGCGCACGCCTGGACTACGCCTCCAAGGAAAGCTCCTTGGGCGAGGGTAGCTGGGTGATCACCGAGTCCGAGCAGAACAAGCACGTGGCGATCGCGATCGAGGACGCCTCCAAGGGTCACGACAAGACCACCAGCTTCACCCTGGAGCCGACCGGCAAGGGTGGCCGCAACGTCAAGATCACGCAGGACTACAGCGTCAAGTACGGTTTCAACCTGTTCGGTCGTTACGCTGGTCTGTACGTCAGCCGTCACGCCGGTGACGACCTGAAGCTGGGTCTGTCGCGCATGGCCAACATGCTGGCCACCGTGCCGAACATCGACTACCGCACCGCCGAAGCCCCGCTGACCGATCTGGCCATCGTGGACGTCCCGGCCGAGGACCTGCTGGTCGTCACCGCCGGCAACGTGGACCGCGGCCAGGAGACCATCACCAAGTCCATCAAGGACAACCAGGAGTGGATCAAGCGCGTCATGGAGGCCAACAACCTCGAAGCCGCCGGTCCGTTCCGCATCATCACCACCGATTTCGGCGCCGAGAAGTACGCCTTCGACGTGGCCCAGCCGGTCAAGAAGAAGGGTACCGAGGCCGCGACGGCCGAAGCCCTGACGGTGAAGATCGACGATGGCGCACCGGTCAAGTACGTGCATGTGGCTCCGCATCGTTCGGCCCACGCGGCCTACACCGGCCACATGGCCGGCCTGGACATCGCCCGCAACGCCCTGCGTGCGTGGTCGGTGACCGGCGGCAACGAAGTGATCGATCGTCCGTACGAGTCCTGGAAGGACGGCGTGGACAAGTCGTTCACTCCGGAAGGCACGTACGACATCTACTGGGCCGTCAAGTAATCCGACGGTTGCCGTGATGTAACGCACGACCTGAAACGCGCCGCTTCCTGCGGCGCGTTTTTTTTTGGCTCCGGCCACGGGGCACTGTCTGAAGGACGCAAGCATGCTCAACCTGGAACGACGCACGCGCAAACCCTCCCTGCTGGCCGGCCTGGGCGGGCTGCTCGCGGCCACGGCGGTGGGCCTGTCGGCATACGCCTCCCATGGCATCGCCGACCCGCTGGCGCAGTCGCATGTGACCACCGCGGCGCTGTACGCCTTCGGGCACGGGGTGGCGCTGGCCGTACTCGGCCCGACCCAGCAGAACACGCTGGGCCGGCTGGCCCTGTACGTCCTGCTGATCGGCACGCTGCTGTTCTCCGGCAGCCTGGTGGCGGGCGCGCTGTGGAAGCTCAGCACCTCGTTGGCGCCGGTCGGTGGCACCGCGCTGATGGTGGGCTGGCTGGCCTACGGGCTGAACGCGCTGAGGCGCTGACATGCCCCGATACCGCCGCGGCTTTGATGTCGATGAGGCGCATGCCTGGCTGAGCCGGCGCGACCGGCGGCTGGGCACGTGGATGAAGCGGCTCGGCCCGATCCAGGCGCAGCCCGGGTGGGCGAAGACGTTCGATCCGGTCGATGCGCTGGCCAGGGCAATCCTGTTCCAGCAGCTCAGCGGCAAGGCGGCCTCGACCATCGTTGGGCGGGTGGAGACGGCCATCGGCAGCACCCGGCTGCACGCCGATACGCTTGCGCGTATCGATGACCCCGGGCTGCGCGTCTGCGGTGTCTCCGGCAACAAGGCGCTGGCCCTGCGCGACCTGGCCAGGCGCGAGGCAGCAGGCGAGATTCCCGACCTGCGCCGGATGTCGGTGATGGACCATGATGCGATCATCGATGCGCTGGTTCCGATCCGCGGCATCGGCCGCTGGACGGTGGAGATGATGCTGATGTTCCGGCTGGGTCGCCCGGACATCCTGCCGGTGGACGACCTCGGTATCCGCAAGGGAGCGCAGCGCGTGGACAAGGCCGAGCAGATGCCGACCCCGAAGGAGCTGCTCGCCCGGGGCGAGAGGTGGGGTCCGTTCCGGACCTACGCCAGTCTGTACCTGTGGCGTATCGCCGATTTCACGGTGGATCCGAAGGCGACGACCAATCGTTCGCAGGGGTGAGGCTACGCGTCCGGCGGCTCCGGCGCGAAGGCCGGGTCGTCGCTGATTCGTGCCCGTGCTGGGTGGCGCTTTTTCGCCGCAAGGTAGCGGTGATGGCGGAAGGTGGCGTAGGTGCCGCGGAGGACCACGACCCCGATCACCACCAGCATTCCCATCCTCCGCAGCGTGTCTGCCATGCCGGCGCTGTCCAGCCTCAGATGCATCACGAACACCCATGCCCACAGCGCAGCGGTCAGGCAGGCCGCAACCCGGCTGCGTTTGTAGACCCCCACTGCCAGACCCAGGTAAACGCAGCTCAGCATCGCAGCAGCGATGAAGTTCATCATGGCGAACACATGCTGGTTCTGGGCCCACGTCCAGCCACCCGTGGCGAGGGTGAACACGGTGAGTCCCGCGCCCAGTAACCAGAGCTGCGTGACTGGTCTGGTGATCCCGCTCGGCACCTGTTCCCAGTGCGGTGCCATGGGCGTGGAGGGGGGAACCTCACCGGCCTGGTAGGGATTCTGATCGTCCATGGTTGTCCTCCTTGTGGGCCGCCCCGGTCAGGGTTCGGCGTCGCGCCAGCACCAATGCCACGGTTCGTAGACAATCCCATGCGGGTTGTCGCGCGGGTAGCTCAGCTGGAACCCGAAGCGACCGGCATGCGCGCCCAGCCACGCGAACGCGGCAGTCGACTCGAACGATGCTTCCGCCGGCGGTTCGCCCGGCGTGCCGATGTCCAGCGCAAGGCCGCTGTGATGCTCGCTGTAACCGGGCGCGGCGTTGACCTTCAGTATGTCCTCCACACTCAGCCCGCGGCTGCGTTTGCGCGCGAAGATGCCCAGCTGATAGTCGTGGCTGCGGTAACCGGAGATCGCATCCAGCGCGATGCCATCGGCGGCCGCCTGCTGGCGCAGGCGTTGCCAGCCCCGTGCGGCCTCGCGCTGCAGCCATAGCGGGCGCCGGTAGCGGTCGAAGCCGGCCAGGTGCAGCTGAGCCGGTTCGGCCTCCAGCGCAAGACCGGTCGCGGCCTCGTAGGCATCGGCATCAATCCCGAGGGTTTCGAGGCGATGCTGCAGTCCACTCAGGGGCAGCACCGCATCGGGCGCGTTGCCACGACGGCGATCCAGCAGCTGGCGGTCCAGCGCATCCAGTGCCTCCTCGATGCCCGGCTCGCGCATCAGGCGCGGCACCAGCGGTAGCACGCCGTGGGCGGTAGCGACGGCGAGGTAGCGCCCATCGCGCTTGCGCCGCAGTACCCACTGCGCGCGAGCCAAGGCGCGGGCGTCGGCAGAGCCGCGTGCACGCAGCAGGCCGCCGGGCCACAGTTCGATTTCGGCGGTGTTGATCAGCAGGGCAGGGGATCGGCGCATGCTGCCAGCTTAGTGCGCGCCCGGCCGCGCGGCCAGCGCCTTCAGGGCATCGAGCAGGACCCGTGGGCGGTCCGGGCTGATCACCACGGCGCTGGCCTCGCGCAGCGGCAGGTGAAGCACACGGCTGCTGTCGGTGATCAGGCAGAACGCCTTGCTGCGGTCGGCCATCCGGTAATGCCCGGACTGAAAGCCC
>DMZT01000175.1 GCA_003484865.1 Stenotrophomonas sp. | reverse complement strand
TCAACCAGGATGTCGACGGTATTGATGCCAAAGCGCTGCGAAGCGGCCTCGGCGTGGCGCAGGAAACTGGAATAGACGCCGGCATAGCCAAGCGCCAACGTTTCACGGTCCACGCGCACCGGGCGGTCCTGCAGCGGTCGCACGATGTCATCGGCCGCGTCCATCAGGGCGTAAAGGTCGCAGCCATGCGCCCAGCCCAGGCGCTCGGCCGCTGCAATGAACACCTCAAGCGGTGCATTGCCGGCACCGGCACCCATGCCTGCCAAGCTCGCATCGATCCGGATCGCACCGGATTCTGCCGCGACGATGGAGTTGGCCACGCCCAGCGACAGGTTGTGATGAGCATGGATGCCGATCTCGGTATCGGGCCTCAAGGCCTGGCGTAGCGCCTGCACCCGATCACGCACATCATTCATGCCCAGCGCGCCACCGGAATCGACCACGTACACACAGGACGCGCCGTAGCTCTCCATCAGCAGTGCCTGCTCGGCAAGGGCGGCAGGGGCGATCATATGGCTCATCATGAGGAAGCCGACCGCATCCATCCCCAGGGCGTTGGCCGCCTCAAGGTGCTGGCGCGAGATGTCCGCCTCGGTGCAGTGGGTGGCCACACGCACGATCCGCGCGCCCGCAGAATAGGCGTTCTTCAGGTCGTGTACGGTGCCGATGCCGGGCAGCAGCAGCGTGGCGATGCGCGCATGGCTGACCGACTCGGCCGCTGCTTCGATCCATTCCAGGTCGCTGTGCGCGCCGAAGCCGTAGTTGAACGAGGCGCCTTGCAGGCCGTCGCCGTGGGCCACCTCGATGGAGTCCACGCGCGCCGTGTCCAGTGCGCCTGCAATGGCGCGCACCTGCGGGAGGCTGTACTGGTGACGCACCGCATGCGAACCATCGCGCAGGGTGACATCGGAGATGTAGAGTTTGTGTTGGGTCATCGGAGTCTCCTCAGGCGCCTGTCGGCTGGGCCAGCAGCGATGCGGCCATGCGCTCGGCAGTGGCCAGTGCCGCCGAGGTCATGATGTCGAGGTTGCCGGCGTACGCTGGCAGGTAGTGAGCAGCGCCCTCCACTTCCAGAAAGATGGAGGTCTTCAAGCCCGTGGTGGGGCCGATGCCGGGGACGTTGAGCGGTTCGTCGATGACGTCGAACTGGACCTGCTGCTTGAGACGATACCCAGGCACATACGCAGCCACCCTCGCCACCATCTCGCTCACCGCGGCTTCGACCTTCGCCGTATCGACGGCCTCGGACAACACATACACGGTGTCGCGCATCAGCAGCGGCGGATCGGCCGGATTCAGCACGATGATCGCCTTGCCGGCGCGGGCGCCACCGACGCTCTCGATGGCGCGCGAGGTGGTTTCGGTGAACTCATCGATGTTGGCGCGGGTTCCCGGGCCTGCCGACCGGCTGGCAATGGACGCCACGATCTCGGCGTAGTGCACCTTGGCCACCGAGGCGACGGCGGCCACCATTGGGATGGTGGCCTGCCCACCGCAGGTGACCATGTTGACGTTCAGCGCGGCCAGGTTGGCCTCCAGGTTGACCGTGGGCACGCAGTACGGCCCGATGGCCGCAGGGGTCAGGTCGATGACCCGGATCGACGGCCGCGCCTGGCGCAGCAACGCATCATTGCGGACATGCGCCGACGCGGACGTGGCATCGAAAACGATGTCGATGTCGGCAAATACCTCCGATGCGATCAGCCCTTCCACGCCGGTGGCGATGGTAGGGACGCCGAGCCGGGCCGCACGGGCCAGGCCGTCGGAGGCGGGGTCGATGCCCACCAGCGCGCCCATTTCCAGGTGCCTGCCGTTGCGCATTACTTTGATCATCAGATCGGTGCCGATGTTGCCGGGACCGATGATGGCGACTTTCAGGGTCATACCGCACTCCTGTGGGGATACGTGGGGGGATGAAGCGGGATCAGGCAAAGTGCACGTCGGCGCTGCCCAGGGCGCCCATGCGTACGCGCATGTGGTCGCCGCGATGCACCGGGATGAGTGGCACCAGGGCACCGGAAAGGATCACCTCGCCCGCCTTCAGCGAAGTGCCGAGGCGGCCGAGCGTATTGGCCAGCCACACCACGCAGTTGATCGGCGACCCCAGCGCAGCCGCGCCGGCGCCGGTCGCGACGAGCTCGCCGTTTTTTTCCACCACCATTCCCAGCGTGCCCAGGTCCAGGCCCTTGGGTGGCACGCGCTGGTCACCCAGGACGAAGGCGGCAGCGGAGGCGTTGTCGGCCACGGTGTCGGTGATGCCGATCTTCCAGTCACGAATGCGCGAATCGACGATCTCGAAACACACCGAAACCGCCTCGGTAGCCGCGATCACTTCGTGATGGGTAATGCCAGGCCCGCACAGGTCGCGCTTGAGGTGGAAGGCGATCTCGCCCTCCGCGCGTGGTGCGATCAGACCATCAAGCGACAGCGTGCCGCCGTTGCGCACTTCCATGCGGTCGGTGAGGAAGCCAAAATCCGGCTGGTCCACCTTGAGCATGCGCTGCACTGCCGCGCTCGTTGCGCCGATCTTCTTGCCCACCACGCGCTCACCGTCGGCCACGCGCCGGGCGAGCAGGTTGCTGGAGATCGCGTAGGCGTCCTCGATACGCAGCCCGGCAATGCGCTCGCTGAGCGGGTCCAGGGGCGCGCCTTCACGCAGCGCACGGTACAGCTGCGCGGCCTGCTCGCCGATGTCGGCCGGGGTCAGGGCGGCGCTCATGCGGATGCCCCGGTCGGGGAATCGCTCTTGAGTACATCGCCCACCGCGAAGCGCTGCGGCGGCACTTCATTGACCATCACACGGATGGTCTGCATCGGCGCGCCCAGCTGCTCATGTGCAGCGCGGGCTACCGCGCGGATGAAGGCCTGCACCTTCTGTTCGTCGCGCCCCTGCACCAGGGTTACTTGGATGATTGGCATGTCAGTCTCCAGGGTGAATCAAGTCAGTTCCGCGCCCTTGGTTTCAGGCAGGAACAGCAGCACGATCAGACCGGCCAGCGCGAAGAAGCCGGCGGTAGCGAGCAAGCCGCTGCCCACGCCATGCTGGTTGGCCAGGTAGCCGATCAGCGCCGGTGCGATCGCGGCGATGGCACGGCCGCCGTTGTAGACGAAGCCCTGCGCGGTGGCGCGGATGGACGTCGGGAACATTTCCGCGAAGGTGGGAGCGAACCCGCTGTAGAAGCCAGTGCCGAACTAGGCCACCACGATGCCGAATGCCATCAACAGCCCCGGCGTGTGGATCATCACGAACAACGGCACCGACAGCGCCGAGCCAGCGAAGAAGATCAGGAACGCCTTCTTGCGCCCCAGCCGATCGGCGATGTAACCAAAGGTGACGTAGCCCAGCGCCGCACCCACCTGCATGATCACGATCCACACCGTGGACTTGACCAGGTCCAATCCCGGACCGCCCTCGGCGACCGGCGTGGCCAGGTAAGTCGGGATCCAGGTGAAGAGGCCCCAGTAGCCGCACATGGCTGCCGTGGTGAACGCCAGGCCGATCAGCGTGTTGCGCCGATGGACACTGAACAACGCGCCCAATGTCTCAGTGAAGCTCAACCGTCTGGTCTGGTTGACCCAGATCTCCGGCTCCTTGACGTGACGGCGCACGTAGAAGGCCAGCAGTGCCGGCAGCAGGCCGACCGCGAACACCCAGCGCCAGCCGTACATCGGCACCACCACAGCCGCGACGATGGCCGCCGCCGCATAGCCTGCCGCGAACGCGCTCTGGATCCACGCCATCACCTTGCCGCGGTGCTGGGCTGGCCAGGTTTCGCTGACCAGCGCCGAACCGGCCGACCATTCCCCGCCGACACCCAGGCCGACGATGACCCGGAACAGCATCAGCTGGCCAAGCGTGTCGGAGAGCCCGCACAACGCAGTGCCGATCGAGTAACAGATGATGCTGAGGATCATCGACTTGGCGCGCCCCATGCGGTCGGCCAGGAACCCGAACAGCAGCCCGCCGGCGGCGGTAGCCAGCAGGGTGGCGGACATCACCATCCCCGCGTCGGACTTGTCGAACCCCAGGTCGGCACTGACGTGCTTGATGACCATGGCAAACAGCATCAGATCCATGATGTCCAGCGCCCAGCCGAGATAGGCCGACCGGAAGGTGCCCCACTGCTGCTGGGTGGCGCCTTGCCACCAGCGCTTGTTGCCGGCGTCGCCTGATGGCGACGTGGACGTACTACTGGCCATTTGTTCCCCCTCCGGAATTTTTGGCGGTTGTGATGTATCGGCAATCGATACCGAAGGGCGACTATAGACCACATTTTTGAGAAACGAAACATATACGATACACGAGTATCGCTGTACGATACGCCCACACTTCCAAAGGATTACGCCATGTCCGATCTCATCCTGCGCCTCTACGAAGACCGCCTGCCGGCAGGCTGTCCGCCGATCCACCTGCCGGCTCTGCCGCGTGCGGTGTACGTGCGGTCAGGTGGACTGGCCGTCGACGCGCACGACCAGGGGCAGTGGCTCGGCGAAGGCCACGCTTCTGTGGCGCAGGACGAACTCACCCTGATCAATGGCACCGAGGAAACGGTGCTGTGGCGCTGGGAACTCACCGGTGCTGGACAGCCTGGTACCGGCGACCTGCCCTCGGCGCCTGCGGCCACAACCCTCTTGAAACTGGAGGCGCCAGTAACGTTGGATCCGCGTTTCAGCTGGCTCATGCGCTGCGATCGCGTCGAGTTCCCGCCGGCCGGAGTGGCACTTACCCACGTGCATCAAGGACCGGGTATCCGCATCTGCCTGAATGGCGAAATCCGTATCGAGACGCTCGGCGAAACGCATGCCTATCCCGCCGGGGAGGCGTGGTTCGAACTGGGCCACGCACCGGTACTGGCTCCCACCACGGAGCGCGAATCGACAACATTCATCCGCTGCTTCCTGCTTCCTCGTCAGGTCAAAGGCCGCAGTTCCATCCGCTATGTTCATGCCGCCGACGCCGCAGCCAAGAAGGTTCAGCAGTACCGCGTTTTCGCAGAGCGATACATCAACCTGCCATGACCCTGCTTACCGTGAGGTAATCTAGCGCCTGCCTCACGTCCCTCACGTTCGCCAGAAGGTTCCCATGCCCCGTCATACGCCCAGTGCCCTCAAGGAAATCAATGCCAGCGAAGGCGTGGACGTCATCGAATCGGGCGCGGCGGAGCTGAGCGCTGAACAAGGGCTTCCCACCGCCATTGTCTCGCTGAAAGTGATCGAGGCACTGGCCGCGGCCCCTGCGGGACTGGGCGTCACGCGTCTTGCTGAAATGCTCGGCATGCCCAAGGCCCGCATCCACCGCCATTTGAGCATGCTGCGCGAGCACGGCTATGTCGGCCAGGACCCGCGCACGAACCAGTATCGGGTCGGCTGGCAGATGTTCCTGCTGGGGCGTGCCTGCACCAGCCGTTTCGACGTGATGTCGCTGGCCAAGCCGGTGCTTGAGCGCCTGCGCGACCAGGTTGGGCAGACGGTTGTCATTGCCACCTACTCGGACAATGAGGTGGTGGTGATCGACTTCCTGCGCGGAACCGCGCCGGTGGAGATCAGCCTCCGGCCTGGGACGCGGTTCCATCTGAACACCGTCGCCCAGGGCAAGGTGGTACTGGCGTTCGCTCCGCAAGGCGTTAGCCAGCAGTTCCTCGACCAACCACTGCAGTCCTGCACGCCTCGCACGATCACCGACCCGGATCGATTGCGTGCCGAGATCGAGCTGGTGCGCCGCCGAGGCTGGGCCGACGCACCTGAAGAGCTCTATATCGGTGTCAACGCGCTGGCTGCGCCGCTCCTGCAGGCCAACGGGGAGCTGTTCGGAACGGTGGCGATCATCGGCTCGATCCACTACCTGCCCGGAACGCCAGAGCCAGCACACGTCCAGGCGTTGCTGGACGCATCACGGAAAATCTCTGAACTGATGGGACACGACACACGATTACAAGATTGAAAACGCGCCTGGATGAATGCATCACTCCCTCTGAAGCGCGGTTTCAAGCAGGCTGACGTAGGTGTCCAATCGAGTTCGCAACCCGATCAGCATCCAGCCCGCCACGTACAGCACCACCATCATCCAGATGATCAGGCCCGCAACAGGGTTCACGTCGAAGGCGGCGGCCCAATCGCCCCACGTCCAGTTGCGGAACTGTAGATAGAGCGCCACCAGCACCGGGAATATCCCAAGATGCTGCATGCCACCGAACACCAGCCCCATGCGCTCGTTCATGCGCTGACGCAAGCCAGTTGAGAAGCGAAGCATTTCCTCACACTGCGCGCGCGGGAACGTTCGAAGCTCACCCACCAGATATCGCCAGTAGGCGAAATTGAAATCCATGTCCACGGCATGCGTGCGTCGCAACTTGAGCGCCTGGGGGAGCTCACGCTTCGCCGTGAGAAGCAGGTGCAGCAGAAAGCCGGCCAGTTCCACACCCAGACAGATGGAAAGCGTCATGGCCGCCGGCGCTTCCGCGATGACACGGGGGCTGAGCGCACCGGCCAGCAGGCCCAGGCCAGCTGCGCCCAAGCCAATCCAGAGCGATGCACGTTCCAAGCGGGACGGCTTCGGGTAACGGCTGCGGGCCACGTAGGCAGCGACGTTGTCGTGCAGCCACGAGAAGCTGAGCACTGGCTCAGAACCGGCCGTTTCAGCTGCTGCCGCAGCTTCCGGTACCCCAGCTGCCGTGGCCTCCGCCATCATCTCCATTCCTGATCTGCTCCGCTTCCCCTGCGATGGCCGATCATAGCGCCACCGGCCGGGCAATGGCTCCTCCCCACACTGCCCGGCCATTCGTCACCTACACCGCTTCGGCCTCCATCGCCGCCCCACCCCGCCGCTGCTCCCGTCGACGATGCACCCAGTAGTACAGCGTCGGCAGCACCAGCAAGGTCAGCAACATCGCCGACAACAGCCCGCCAATCACCACCACCGCCAGCGGCTTCTGGGTCTCAGCCCCAATCGCATGCGACGTCGCCATCGGCAGCAGGCCGAACATCGCCAACAGCGCCGTCATCAGCACCGTCCGCAGGCGCTGCAGTGCGCCCTGCACCACGGCGTCGTAGAGCGCCATGCCCTGCTCGCGCAGCTGGCCGAATCGCGTCAACATGATCACGCCGTTGAGCACCGCTTGCCCAAACAAGGCAATGAAGCCGATCGCCGCCGACACCGACAGCGGAATCCCGGTCAGCAGCAACGCCAGGATGCCGCCGATCATCGCCAGCGGAACGTTGGCCAGGATCAGCGCGGCGCTGGTGACGTCCTTGAAGGCATCAAACAGCAGCACGAAGATGATCAGCACCGACAGCGGTACCACCCAGCCCAGGCGGGCCATGGCGCGCTGCTGATTCTCGAACTCGCCGGACCAGTCGATGCGATAGCCTTCTGGCAATTGGATGGTGGCATCCACCTGCTTGCGCATATCGGCAACGACGCTGCCCATATCGCGCCCGGCGATGAAGATGCTCACGGCTTTGACGCGCTGGGCGTTCTCACGCGAGATGTTGATCGCACCGCTGGCCATGTTGAAGTCCGCCACATCTCCCAGTGTCACCGTCTGGCCTGAGGCCGTACCCACCGGCACGGTGCGCAGGCGCTGCAGATCGCGGTCGGCATCGGACAGGCGCAGGCTGATCGGGAACTGGCGCTCGCCCTCCCACAGCTGGCCGACCTCGCGGCCGCC
>DMZT01000490.1 GCA_003484865.1 Stenotrophomonas sp. | reverse complement strand
CGGCTTCGGCTTCGGCTTCGATTCTGGACTTTGGCGTATGGCGTTTGAGCAGAAAAATCAGCCCGACTTCCGTCGGAACAACAACCCGGACACCACCATCATCACGATCGGCGGCAACGCATACGCAATCCGGTAATCGAACTTCAACGCACCGGCCATGCGCCCGAAGAACAACTGCAACAACCAGAAGCCCAGCGCGAACAGAATGCCCAGGAACAACCGCTTGCCCATACCGCCACTGCGCAGCGAACCGAACGCGAACGGCACCGCCGCCAGGCACAACGCCAACACATTGATCGGATAGAACCAACGGCTCCAGTACACATCCTCGTAATCGCGCGCATCCAACCCATTGCGCTTGCGGTACTCGATGCTGGTACGCAGATCCATCGCCGTCAGATTGCGTGGCTTGGAGATACCACTGGCCAGCGCCGCCGCATCCAGGCGTGAATTCCACGGCTCGGATTCGGCCGTCTCCCGCGTTGCCGAACGCTCACCGAACGTGTCGCGGCGGACCTTGTTCAATACCCAGCCATCGGCGCCATGTTCGGCGGTGGTGGCGTAGGTCAGCGAGGTCAGGCGGCCGTCGTCGGCGATCTTGTACAGGCGCACATCGTGCAGGATCAGCCGCGTGCCCCCGCCGGCCTGCAACTGCTCGTCGCCGCTCTGGGCGTTGAGGAAGGTGTCGCCTTCGCGCGCCCACACGCCCGAATAGCGGGCCGCGCTCAGGCTGCTGCCCCACTTGGCACTGATCTTGATGTCGTCGGCCTTGCTCTGGCCCCACGGGCCCAGCGTTTCGCCGCTGAACACCATCACCGCGGTCATCAGCGACAGCGCGATCGCCACCGAGACGCTCAGCCGCTTGCGCGACAGGCCCAGCGCGCGCAGTGCAGTGAGTTCGGAGGTGGCGGCCAGCTGGCCCAGGCCCATCAGCGCGCCGATCACGGCGGCGGTCGGGAAGAAGGTATAGGCGCGGCGGGGCACGGTGTAGAGCACCCAGGCGGCCGCGTGACCGAGGGTGTAGCTGCCCTTGCCGACGTCCTTGAACTCGCCGGAGAAGGCCATCACCACGTCCAGGCCGACCAGCACCGCCCAGGTCAGCAGGACAGTGCCGAACACGGCACGGCCCAGGTACAGATCAAACCGCATCGGGCGCAACACGTTCATGCGGTCCTCCGGGGACGCGACAGTTTGCCGTCGCGGAAATACATCCACAGGGCGAGGGCCAGCAACGGCAGCGTCAGCCACCACAGGCCCGCCACGGCGGGAATCTTGCCATCGGCGATCCAGCGGGTGCCGATGAACATCAGGTTCATGCCCACCATATAGGCCAGGAAGGCCAGCATCATCCGGCCGTAGCGCTGCTGGCGCGGCGAGCTGCGGGCCAGCGGCAGGGTCATCAGGGCGAAGGCCAGCGCGATCAGCGGCGGGGCGATGCGCGAGTGCAGCTGCGCCTGGGCCTCGGGGCGCTCATCGCCGAACAGCTGGGTGGTGCGCAGCAGTTCGGGGTCGTCGTCCTTGCGGGTCTCGGCGCCGTCAGGCATGGCCACGTCGTTGCGGGCGAAGGTCATCAGCTTGTAGTCCAGCGCACCGTTGGCCGGGCCTTCCACCTGGTGGCCGTCATCCAGCTCCAGATAGCGTTGCTTGGCGCCCTCGAAGTACATCCGGCCGTGATCGGCGGAGATCACTTCGATGCGGTCCTCCTTCTGGCGCTGCAGGAAGACCTTGCCCAGCTGGGTGCCGTCCGGGGAGACCGAAGACAGGTAAACCACGCCGCCATTGGGCAGGGAGGTGAACTTGCCCGCCTCCAGGCCCGCCATGACCACGCTGCGGTTGGCCTCGTCGATCATTGTCTCGCCGGTGCGGTCGGCCCAGGGGCCCAGCCACAGCGAGCACAGCCCGATCAGGCCGACCACCGGCACCACCAGCATCAGCAGGGGGCGCAGCAGGCGCTTGGGGCCGACGCCGATGGCGGTGATGACCGCCATTTCCGAGTCCCGGTAGAGCCGGGCCGTGGCCAGCAGCAGGCCCAGCATCAGCGCCAGCGGCAGGATCAGCGGCATATAGACGATGAACTGCAGGCCCAGCTGTGAGAACAGCAGGCGGGCAGGCAGGCGGCCGTCGGCGATGTTGCCGAGGATGTCCACCAGGACACCACCGACGCTCACCACCAGCAACACGATCAGGGTGGCCAGGAAACTCTGGACGAAATCACGCAGGAGATAGCGATCGAGCTTCGACATGGGGCGGTGGTTTAAACTCTCGGATTCGTTCGCGGTGCTGCCCAGTCTACTGACGGGACGTAAACAGCTCGCGATTGTACGGATTTGCCAACGGAATCTGATCAATGGCCCTGGAATTCACCCTGAACCACGCAGCACCGGCCTCGGCCGAGTGCGATTGCGTCATCGTCGGCGCCTATGCCGACCAGACCCTGAGCCCGGCGGCACAGGCCCTGGACACCGCGTCCGGTGGCCGCCTGTCGGCCCTGATCGCCCGCGGCGACGTGGGCGGCAAGACCGGTAACACGACCCTGCTGCACGATCTGCCCGGCGTCACCGCCGCACGCGTGCTGGTGGTCGGGCTGGGCGAACCGGCCAAATTCGGCGTGCCGCAGTACCTCAAGGCGGTCGGCGATGCCAGCCGCGCCCTGAAGAGCGGGGTCAACCACCACGCGCTGTTCACCCTGACCGAGATCGAGGTCAAGGGCCGCGATGCCGCCTGGAACATCCGCCAGGCCATCATCACCGCCGACCACGCCGCCTACCGCTACAGCGCCACGCTGGGCAAGAAGAAGGCCGACGAGCCGGGCCTGACCACGCTGGCCATCGCCGGCACCGACACCCAGGCGCTGGCCCAGGGCCAGGCCATCGCCGCCGGCGTGCAGTACGCCCGCGAGCTGGGCAACCTGCCGCCGAACGTCTGCACCCCGGCCTACCTGGCCGAGTCCTCGGTCGCGTTCGCGCAGGCGCATGAAGGCGCCGAAGCGGAGGTGCTGGACGAACAGCAGATGGAAGCGCTGGGCATGGGCTCGCTGCTGGCCGTGGCCCGTGGCTCGGCCAACCGCCCGCACCTGGTCGTGCTGAAGTGGAACAACGGCGGCGACGCCAAGCCCTACGTGCTGGTCGGCAAGGGCATCACCTTCGATACCGGTGGCGTCAACCTGAAGACCCAGGGCGGCATCGAAGAGATGAAGTACGACATGTGCGGTGGCGCCAACGTCATCGGCACCTTCGTCGCGGCCGTCACGGCCAAGCTGCCGCTGAACCTGGTGGTGGTGGTGCCGGCGGTGGAAAACGCCATCGACGGCAATGCCTACCGCCCCTCGGACGTGATCACCTCGATGTCGGGCAAGACCATCGAAGTGGGCAACACCGACGCCGAAGGCCGCCTGATCCTGTGCGACGCCCTGACCTACGCGCACCGCTTCGAGCCGGCCGCGCTGATCGACGTGGCCACCCTGACCGGTGCCTGCCTGGTCGCGCTGGGCCACCAGACCGCCGGCCTGATGACCAAGCACGACGACCTGGCCAACGAGCTGCTGGCCGCCGGTGAGCATGTGTTCGACCGCGCCTGGCGCCTGCCGCTGTGGGACGAGTACCAGCCGATGCTGGATTCCAGCTTCGCCGATATCTACAACATCGGCGGCCGCTGGGCCGGTGCGATCACCGCGGGCTGTTTCCTGTCGCGCTTCGCCGAAGGCCAGCGCTGGGCCCATCTGGACATCGCCGGCGTGGCCAGCGACGAAGGCAAGCGCGGCATGGCCACCGGCCGCCC
>DMZT01000154.1:3772-4627 GCA_003484865.1 Stenotrophomonas sp. | reverse complement strand
GTGCGCGGTGCGAAGCGAACAACAGGAACGCACGGCCGTGCGAGGCCTCCAGCACCGGCGTCAGCGCGCGGATCAACGCGGTGCCGAAGCCGCGCGCGGCCGGATCGGGCAGATCGGTCGGCAGATAGCACAGCGCCTGCTGGGCCCAGTCGAAGGGGCTGGGCTGCAGCAGGCTGACCGGATCATCCAGGCCCAGCCGCTGGGAAATATGCTCGAAACCCCCGTCCACGGTCAGCGTCGCCGACGTAAACACCCAGGCCGCCATCGAGCGCTGCCGATGCTCGCGCAGCGGACCGGACACATCCATCGGCGTGCGCTGGCAGCGGAAACCGCGCGGCGTCAGTTCATACCAGAGCACCTCCGCTGGCGGCGGCGCCTCATCCGGGTCGGTATCAAAATCCAGCATCGGCGCATCGTCGCCCAGCCAGCGCGACAACCGCGAGACCGCTTCCATGGCGCGCGCATGACAGGCGTCCAGGCCGGGCGACGCCTCGCGCACCCCGGCCAGCGCATCACGCAGCTGCACCAGCGTACTCATCGCCGCATCGAAGCCATCGCGCACCTGCGGCACGGTCAGCGCGCGCCACTGGGTGCCGCGCGGCGGCAGGCCATCCATCGCCGCGCGCAGATCGCGCAGGGTCTGCTCCAGCGCGGCCGCGGGCTCCTGCAGGGCCGCCTGTGCACCTGCCACGCTGCGGCTCTCGGCCAGGCAGTCGCGTGCCAGCTCCTGCCACGGGCGCATGCCGAAGCCTTCGCCGAAGAAGTTGGCCGCCAGTTCCGGCAACTGGTGCGCCTCGTCGATCACGAACGCCTGCGCGCCCGGCAGGATCTCGCCGAAGCCTTCCTGCTTGAGCG
>DMZT01000154.1:1058-3538 GCA_003484865.1 Stenotrophomonas sp. | reverse complement strand
ACCACCACCACGTCGGCCGCCTGCGCCCGCTGCCGTGCCTGCACGACGAAGCAGTCATCCCAGAAGGGGCATTCGGTGCCCAGGCAGTTATCGACGGTGGAGGTCACCATCGGGTACAGCGGCGAATCCTCCGGCAAGGCCTCCAGCTCGGCCATGTCGCCGTACTTCGTGCGTCCGGCCCAGGCCAGGATGCGCTGGAACTGCGCGACCTGCTCAGGGGAACTGAAACGGGGTTCGCCCCGGGCCTGCTGCAGCCGATAGCGGCACAGATAATTGGCGCGCCCCTTCAGCAGCGCACTGCTGTGGCCCACACCGAGCGCGGCCCGCACGCGCGGCAGATCGCGGTGATACAGCTGATCCTGCAGCGCGCGGGTACCGGTGGAGATGATGGTCTTCAGCCCGGACAGCAGCGCGGGCACCAGGTACGCATAGGTCTTGCCGGTGCCGGTGCCGGCCTCGGCCAGCAGCACGTCGCGCTGGTCGAACGCTTCGGCGATCGCCGCGGTCAGGCGCAGCTGGGCCGGGCGCGGAACGAAGGCATCGAGCTGGCTGGCGAGCGCACCGCCCTCACTGAGGGCATCGCGGCTGGCGTGGGCAAGTTGGGACATGACGCCATGATAAAGGGTGCCGACCGATGCCCGGCGCTACGCCGTCACGCATCCGACTGCATCGCCCACATCAGTAACGCATGATCCCCGGCACCGTGCAGCCGTCCAGCTGTGCATGCGCCGAGGCCGCGTTTTCTTTTTCACCGCGGGCCAGACGCGCCTGCTCGATCGTCGCCCAATGGCGACGGCACAGCGGGCCGGTCTTGGAACCGAGTTCAACCGACTTGCGGGCGAAGGTTTCCGCTGCTGCCCAGTCGCCCTGCAACAGGGCGATCTCGGCCCGGTCCTGCAGCACCGACGGGTCCGAGGCCATGATCGCCAGCGCCTGATCCAGCGCCGCCGCAGCGCCGGTCAGGTCGTTGGCCTGGCGACGGGCATGCGCGGCCTGGCGCAGGTCTTCCACCTCGCTGTCGCGCAGCGGCTGCACGGCCAGCTCTTTGTCGTCATTGCCCGCAGCGGCATCCACGGCGGCCAGGCGCTGGGCCGGCGTGGTGGTGTCGACCGGCGCCTTCACCACCGGCGGCGGAGTGACGCAGGCCGCCAGCGCGAGGCACAGCGTGGCAAGCGACGCGGAACGGATCAGGAAACGGGTGGTCATGCAGGCAGGCCTCGATCAGGGTTGACGCGCGGGGGTGGCGGCCGGTGCATTCTGCGCCGGTTCGGGGGCGGGCTCCGGCTTTTTCTCCAGGCCGAACCAGCTGCGCCAGCCACCGCCTTCACTCTGTTCGCCGCCCTCGCCTTCCGGCAAGGCGCTCGGCGCGGTGCACGGTACATAGGCCGGGGTGTAGCCGACCACGAACGGGAAGCGACGCGCGCCCGGGCAGGCTTCATCGGTGGTGGCCGTGCCGCTGGCCTCCACGTACTGCCAGTCCAGGCCCTTGTTGCTGACCTTCAGCGGCGAACTGGGCAGGCGCTGGAAAATGCCCGACCAGACCCGCATCGACCCGGTCGCGCCATACAGCCCGGCCTGTTCGTTCTGGTCATTGCCCATCCAGATCACGGCCAGATGGTCACCGGTGTAGCCGGCGTACCAGCTGTCGCGGCCGTCGTTGGTGGTGCCGGTCTTGCCCGCCGGCTGCAGGCGGCCCAGGCCATCGGCGTTGAGGCGCTGCGCCGTACCGCTGGCCACGACCTGCTGCAGACCGATGCTGATCAGGTTGGCGGCAATCGAGTCACCTTCCTGCGCCGGCGCCGGGGTCTTGTCGTAGCGCTTCATCAACTTGCCCTGCGGATCGAGCACGCCACGCACCGCGTGCAGCGGCTGGATCTCGCCCCCGGAGGCCAGGAACTGATACAGCTGGGCCATCGCATACGGGCTTTGATCCGTGGAGCCCAGGATCACCGCGGGATTGGGCTCGGCCTTGATGCCGGCCAGGACGTGGATCAACTGCGTGACCCGCTCCGGGCCGACCTGCATGCCTACCCGGACCGTGGCCTGGTTGTAGGAATGGGCCAGCGCATCGATCAGGCGGACCGTGCCGTGGCTGCGGTTGTCCGCGTTGCCGGGCGACCACTGCTTGCCTCGGCTGAGCTGCACCGTCACCGGCGAATCATCGACCCAGCTGGACAGCGAGTAGCGGTCCGGCTGCGCCAGCGCCAGCAGATACACGAACGGCTTGAGCAGCGAGCCGACCGGGCGCTGCGCCTCGATGGCCCGGTTGAAGCCCGGTTCGGACACGTCACGGCTGCCGACCACGGCCAGCACATCACCGTTGTGCACGTCGGTCAGCACCAGGCCAGCCTGCAACGCGGGACGGCGCTTGCTTTCCAGTGATTTGATCGTCTTGGTGACCGCACCTTCGGCATAGGCCTGCGCCGAGGGCGCCATGCCGGTCATCACGCTCAGGCCGGCGCCCTGCAGCACCGACTCGG
>DMZT01000154.1:0-881 GCA_003484865.1 Stenotrophomonas sp. | reverse complement strand
GCCCTGCAGCACCGACTCGGGGTAATCGTGGCCGAGCTGGCGACGGACCAGATCGACATAGGCCGGGAAACGGTTGGCCGCGATCAGGCCCGGGGTCTTGGGTACGCCCAGCGGCGCATCGACCGCACGCTTGTACTCGGCATCGTCGATCAGGTTGGCGTCGCGCAGCTTGCCCAGCACGAAGTTGCGGCGATCCAGCGCGCGCTCGGGATTGCGGCGCGGATCGTAATAGGACGGGCCCTTGACCAGGCCGATCAGCAGCGCGACGTGCTCGGTGTTGAGCGAGGCCAGATCACGCCCGAACCAGAACTCCGCGCCCGAGGACATGCCGTGGATCGCCTGGCTGCCGCGCTGGCCCAGATAGACCTGGTTGAGGTAGGCCTCCAGGATGGTGCGCTTGTCGTAGCGCGCTTCCATGATCAGCGCGTACAGCACCTCATTGAACTTGCGGGTGACGGTCTGCTCTTTGCCGATCCCGAGCAGGCCGCTTCGGGCCAGCTGCTGGGTCAGGGTCGAGGCGCCCTGGCGGCTCTGGCCACCAGAACGCACGGTCACCCAGATCGCACGGGCGATGCCGCTCAGGTCGATGCCGTGGTGCCGGTTGAAGTCCTTGTCCTCCACCGCCTGCAGGCCGGTGACCAGCAGCTCGGGGGTCTCTTCGATCCGTACCAGCCGGCGCTCTTCCTGCTTCTGGCCATACAGCGTGGCGATACGGGCCGGATCCAGACGCGCGGCCTTCAGCGCCTTGCGGGTGTCGGGGTCACGCAGCGAAGCGATCGACCCGCCGGACAGGCTCAGCTCGACGCGGCGCGGGGCGACCCGGCCATCGACGTCGTTGTAGCCACGGCTGGAGATGACGAAACGCCCCCCCTCCTAGATCG
>DMZT01000153.1:447-3812 GCA_003484865.1 Stenotrophomonas sp. | reverse complement strand
TCGCAGGAGAGCGTGGCCAACGACTGCAGCAGCGGGCGCTTGCCGAACACGCGGCCGTAATCGCTCTCTACGCCCCACACCGCGACAATGGTGGCGGCATCGACACCGTACTCGGCCGAAACACGGGCCAGCAGATCACGGTGCTCGATCAGACGGGCGCGCCCGTCATCAACGCGCTGGGTATCCACCAGCGCGGCCAGGTAATCCCACAACGGAGTGGTGAACTCCGGCTGTGCATCCAGCAGCGGCAACACGCTGGGGTCGGGGGTCAGCCCGGCGGTGAGCACCTCGAAGCGCTCGGCGCTGATGCCCTGCTTGCCGGCCTGCGCCTTCAGCGTGACCAGGCAGGTGGCGAATGCGTCCGGCGCGGCGACCGCGATCGACGGTGCGCCGAGCCACAGCCCGGCCAACAACAGGGGCGACCATCGCATTGGCGGAATCCTTGCAGCCAGTGGACCTGCATCATAGCGGCAATGCCGCGCAGGTCAGGCCGGCTGCAGCAGACGCAGGCCGAAGGCGGGATCGGTGGCGTTCCAGTGGGCGGTCACGCGCAGGCCGGCGGCGGCGGCCATCGCGGCGAACACCGCATCGGTGTACTTGTGACTGTACTCGACGGTCATCGCCTCGCCTTCGGCGAAGTCGAAGCTCTGCCCCCCCACCTGCACGCGCTGGTCGCGCTGGCTGACCAGCTCGGTTTCGATGCGCAGCCGCGGCACGCTGTAGCGGGCGCGATGGCGGAAACCCTCCAGGTCGAAATCGCTGCCGATGTCGCGGTTGAGCCGACGCAGCAGATTGAGGGTGAACTCGGCGGTGACCCCGGCGGCATCGTTGTATGCCGCTTCGATCAGCGCTGCGTCCTTGTGCAGGTCGATGCCGATCAGGGCCATGCCATCCGGGCCCATGGTCTGGCGCATCGCCTTCAGCAGGGCGATGGCGTCATCATGGGCGAAGTTGCCCAAGGTCGAGCCAGGGAAGAACACCAGGTGGCGGGCCGGCTCGCGCTGCGGCGATGGCAACTGCACCGGCTGGGTGAAATCCGCGCAGACCGGCAGCATTTCGATGTCCGGCAGCGAGGGGGCCAGCCGGGTGATGCTGTCCAGCAGCGCGGCGCGGGAGATTTCGATCGGGGTGTAAGCGACCGGGTCCCGCAGCGCATGCAGCAGCAGTTCGGTCTTGCGCCCGCTGCCACTGCCCAGCTCGACCACATGCAGGCGCGGGCCGACCACTTTGGCGATGTCACGCGCGCAGTCCTGCAGCAGCTGCAGCTCGGTGCGGGTCGGGTAGTACTCCGGCTGCTGGGTGATCTGCTCGAACAGCGCCGAGCCCTGCGCATCGTAGAAGTACTTGGAGGGCAGCTGCCGCGGCGTGGTGGACAGACCACGCAGGATGTCGGCGGTGATCTGGTCCCGATCCGGCTGCAGATCGGTCAACGCTTGGAGTGCATCACGGACCGAACTCATGCGGCATCCCGGGCCAGGCGCAGGCCGGCGAACTGCCACCGGGCCGACGGCGCGAAGAAATTGCGGTAGCTGGCGCGCAGGTGATCGGCCGGGGTGGCGCAGCTGCCTCCGCGCAGCACCCACTGCCCGCACATGAATTTGCCGTTGTACTCACCGAGGTTGCCCGGGAAGGTGCGGAAGCCGGGATACGGCCCGTAGGCGCTGCTGGTCCATTCCCAGACATCGCCAAACAGCTGGACGAGATCGCCTTCTTCCGCCGCCCCGCCCGGGTGGAGGTGATCGGTATCGGCGAAGCGACCCCGCAGCGGCCGGCCGGCGGTGGCGGCCTCCCATTCGAATTCGGTGGGCAGCCTGGCGTCCTGCCAGCGTGCGTAGGCGTCGGCTTCGAAGTAACTGAGATGGCAGACCGGTGCGTGGGGGTCGAGCGCACGCCAGCCGCCCAGGGTGAACTCCCGCTCCAGCGCGTCATCCCAATAGAGTGGATGCTCCCAGTGCTGCTCCTGACACAGCGTCCAGCCTTCGCTCATCCACCAACGCGGCTCGCGGTAGCCACCGGCCTGCACGAACTGGCGGTACTCCTCATTGCTGACCGGGCGGTTGGCCAGCGCATGCGCGGGCACCAATACGCGGTGGACCGGCGATTCGTTGTCATAGGCGAACGTGGGGCGGGTGGGCCAGACCGGCGCGCCGATCTCCACGATCTGTTCGGGACTGCTGAGCCACTGCAGCGGCAGCGCACGGGCCGGCGCCACGACTAGATCCTCGCGGTAGGCCGGCTGCAGCGGGTTGGACCAGAACGCGTGCTTGATATCGGTCAGCAGGAGTTCCTGGTGCTGCTGCTCATGGTGCAGGCCGAGCAGCAGCTGCTGCTGGGCCTGCTCACTCAGGCTGCCGGCCTGCAGCGCAGCGATCACGCGCTGGTCGATCTCGGCGCGGAAATGCAGCACTTCATCCAGCGAGGGCCGCGAGAGCAGACCGCGCTGGGGGCGCGCATGGGCCGGGCCGATGCTCTGGTAGTAGCTGTTGAACAGGTAATGCCAGTCCGCATCGACCGGTGCGTAGCCGGGCAGGGTGGCCAGCACGAAGCGCTCGAAGAACCACGTGGTGTGGGCCAGGTGCCATTTGGCCGGACTGGCGTCGGCCATGCTCTGCACCATGGCGTCTTCCGCACTGAGGGGGGCGGCCAGCGCGACCGTGCGGGCGCGCACGCTGGCGTAGCGGGCGGCCAGCGACGTCGGCGGGGCGGCAGTATGCGGAGGTGCGGCAGCAACGGCGGTAGTCATCGCGATCAGGATCGGCCAGCCGGGGTGAGTGCCACGTCATGGCACGGCATGGATCGGGTGACAACGCGCAGAATGCGTCGAGATAGAACCAGCGGCCGTCTTCGCGGACGAAGCGACTGTGTTCGAGCATTTTCACCGCACTGCCGCCGCCGACCTTGTAGCGCGCGGTGAAACGGACCTGGGCGTGGTCGGCATCTGAGCGGGTATGTGCGTGGATCGTCAGCCCCAGCCACTGCGTGCGCTGGCCGGGTGCTTCGTCCAGCGACAGCTCGGCCGGGCGCGTGGACGGGTGCCAGCTGGCCAGCAGGTACCCGGCCAGGTGGCGCACGTAGGCGCTGTAGCGCGAGCGCATCAGCGCTTCGGCATCCGGCGCGGGTGTGCCGGCGTGGTAGCGGCCGCAGCAGGCGGTGTAGGCCAGTGGGCGGCCGCAGGGACAGGGATCGGAGATGGCGGTGGTCATGGGGGTATTGTCGCGCGATGACCGGGCGTATGCTGGCGCGCCCTCTGCCGCGATGTGCTGCCGTGCTTGAGCTGGTTCCCCCTGAGCTGTTGTGGTTGGTGGCGATCGCCTTCATCGCCGGCCTGGTCGATGCCGCCGTCGGCGGCGGTGGGCTGGTGCAGT
>DMZT01000153.1:0-270 GCA_003484865.1 Stenotrophomonas sp. | reverse complement strand
GGCGGTGGGCTGGTGCAGTTGCCCGGGTTGTTCACCGTCTTGCCGCAGCACACGCCGGCGATGCTGTTCGGCACCAACAAGTTCAGCTCGATGTTCGGCACGGCGGCTGCCGCATTCCGCTACGCGCGCAATGTGCGCTTCCCGTGGCGGCCGGTACTGTTCGCGGCGGGCACGGCGTTTGTGTTCTCGTTTGCCGGGGCCACGGCGGTCAGCCTGCTGCCCAAGGACGCGGTACGCCCGCTGGTGCTGGTGCTGCTGGTGGCGATGCTC
>DMZT01000482.1:9645-10191 GCA_003484865.1 Stenotrophomonas sp. | reverse complement strand
GATCGCGGCGATGGCGTATGGCACTGACAGCGTCCCGGCCTGCGACAAGCTTTATGGCCCGGGCAATAGTTACGTGACCGAAGCCAAGCAGCAGGTTGCCCAGGACGGTGCCGCGGCGATCGACATGCCGGCCGGGCCGTCCGAAGTGCTGGTGATTGCCGATGCGGGTGCCACGCCGGCGTTCGTCGCCGCCGATCTGCTCTCGCAGGCCGAGCACGGCCCGGATTCGCAGGTACTGCTGCTGACCGACGACGCGGCGATGGTGGACCGGGTCGAGGCGGCGGTTGAAGCGCAGCTGGCGCAGCTGTCGCGTGCGGAAATCGCCGCGCAGGCGCTGGCGTCCTCGCGCCTGATCCTGGTCGATTCGCTGGACGACGCCTTCGCGATCAGCAACCGGTATGCGCCGGAGCACCTGATCCTGGCGCTGCGCGAGCCGCGCGCGTGGTTGGACAGGGTGGAAGCGGCCGGGTCGGTGTTCCTGGGCGACTACACCCCCGAAGCGCTCGGTGATTACTGCAGTGGCACCAACCACGTGCTGCCGACCAC
>DMZT01000482.1:0-9552 GCA_003484865.1 Stenotrophomonas sp. | reverse complement strand
TACAGCGGCGTCAGCGTGGCCAGCTTCCAGAACCTGATCAGCGTGCAGTCGGCCACGGCCGCTGGCATCGCAGCGATCGGCGAGTGTGCCCGCGTGCTGGCCCGCGCCGAAGGCCTGGACGCCCACGAAAACGCGGTGACCCTGCGCATGGAGGCGGCCGCATGAGCACTGGCTCCATCCTGTCCCTGGCCCGTGCCGACCTGCAGGCGTTTGCCGGCTATTCCTCGGCGCGCAGCAGTGCGCTGGTCGGCGATGTCTGGCTCAACGCGAATGAATCGGCCTGGGCCAATCCGGCCGACGTCGCCGGTGGCGCGCGCCGCTATCCCGACCCGCAGCCAGCGGCGCTGCGTGATCGCCTGGCCGAGCTGTACGGCTGCTCGTCCGAACAACTGCTGATCGGCCGCGGCAGCGACGAGGCCATCGATCTGCTGGTACGCGCGCTGTGCGAGCCGGGCCGCGATGCGGTGGTGACCACGCCGCCGGTGTTCGGCATGTATGCCGTCTGCGCGCGCCTGCAGAACGCGCCGTTGATCGAGGTGCCGCTGGTCGATCAGGGCGATGCGCTGGTCGCCGATATCGATGCCGTCATTGCCGCGGCGCTGTCGGGCAACGCCAAGCTGGTGTTCCTGTGCTCGCCGTCCAATCCCGCGGGCAGCGTGATCACCCTGGCCGAGATCGAGCGGGTGGCCACGGCATTGCAGGGCAGGGCGCTGGTGGTGGTGGATGAGGCCTACGGGGAGTACGCCGAGCAGCCGTCCGCGACCACGCTGTTGAGCCGTTACGAGAACATCGCCGTGCTGCGCACGCTGTCCAAGGCGCATGCGCTGGCGGCCGCCCGCATTGGCAGCCTGATCGCCGATGCCGCGCTGATCCAGCTGCTGCGCCGCTGCCAGGCGCCATACCCGGTGCCCGCGCCCTGTGCCGAGTTGGCATTGGCCGGTCTCGGTGCCGAGAGCCTGGCCGTGACCACCCGGCACATCGCGCAGATCAAAGCCGAACGTACCCGCCTGCAGTCCGGCCTGGCCGCGCTGCCCGGTGTGGTGCGTGTCTATCCCTCGCAGGGCAACTACCTGCTGGTCCGTTTTGCCGACGCCCAAGGCGCGTTTGATGCGCTGCTCGCGGCCGGCGTGGTGGTGCGTGACCAGCGTGCCGCGCCGCAGCTGGGCGATGCACTGCGCATCACCCTCGGCAGTCCGGAACAGAACGACCGCGTACTCGCCGCCCTGATGGCCCGGAGGGCTGCCGCATGACCCCGATTCTGTTCGTCGACCGCGACGGCACCCTGATCGAAGAGCCCGCCGATTTCCAGATCGACGCCTACGAGAAGCTGCGCTTCGTGCGCGATGTGATTCCGGCGATGCTCAAGCTGCGCGATGCGGGCTATCAGTTCGTGATCGTCAGCAACCAGGATGGCCTGGGCAGCGAAGGCTATCCGCAGGCCAGCTTCGATGGCCCCAACGACCTGATGCTGCAGATCTTCGCCAGCCAGGGCATCACCTTCCGTGACGTACTGATCGACGGCACCTGGCCGCAGGACAACGCACCGACCCGCAAGCCGGGCATCGGCCTGATGCTGCCGTATCTGCAGGACCGCAGCATCGACTGGGCACGCTCGGCGATGGTGGGCGACCGCCTGACCGATATCCAGTTCGCCGAGAACATGAAGATCCGCGGTTTCCAGCTGCGCACCGAGCAGTTTGGCGGCGACTGGGACTGGACCTCGATCGCGCATGAGCTGGCCGATGCGCCGCGCCGCGCCACCGTGCAGCGCAATACCAAAGAAACGAAGATCCGGGTTGACGTCGATCTGGACCGCACCGCCGAGCCGCAGACCCACACCGGGCTGCCGTTCTTCGATCACATGCTGGAGCAGATCGGCAAGCACGGCGGCTTCGCACTGAGTGTGCAGGCCGAGGGCGACCTGCACATCGATGAGCACCACACCATTGAAGACACCGGCCTGGCGCTGGGCCAGGCCCTGCGCGAGGCACTCGGCGACAAGCGCGGCATCGGCCGTTACGGCTTCACCCTGCCGATGGACGAGACCCTGGCCAGTGCCGCGCTGGATTTCAGCGGCCGCCCGTATTTCGTGTTCGAAGGCGAGTTCAAGCGCGAGCGCGTGGGTGACATGCCGACCGAGCTGGTGCCGCACTTCTTCCGCTCGCTGTGTGATGCGGCTGGGTTGAATCTGCACCTGAGCGTGCGCGGCGACAACGACCACCACAAGGTCGAGGCCTGCTTCAAGGCGCTGGCGCGCGCGCTGCGCCAGGCCTTGCCGCGGCAGGGCACCGCGCTGCCGAGCACCAAGGGGGCACTGTGACCGAGGTTGCGCTGATCGATGCGGGTGGAGCCAACCTCGGTTCGGTCCGCTATGCGCTGGAACGGCTGGGCGTGCAGGTGCGGCTGGTGCGCGATGCGCAGGGGCTAGAAGGTGTCTCGCGGGTGATCCTGCCCGGCGTCGGCGCGGCCCCGCACGGCATGGCGCGTCTGCATGCGCAGGGTCTGGTGCAGCCGCTGCGCGAGCTGCAGGTGCCGCTGCTTGGGATCTGCCTGGGCATGCAACTGCTGTTCGATGGCTCTGAAGAGGGCCATGTCGAATGCCTGGGCCTGTTGCCCGGGGTCGTTCGCCACCTGCGTCCTGCCACCGGCATCCGTGTGCCGCACATGGGCTGGAACCGGCTGCTGCCCCTGCGCGCGTCGCCGCTGCTGGCGGGCGTGCCGGCCCGGGCCAGCGCGTACTTCGTCCACAGCTACGCCGCCCCCCTGGGCGAAGACACCGTGGCGGCGTGCGATCACGGCGGGCTGTTCGCGGCCGTCGTGCAGCGCGGCCGGCACAGTGGCGCCCAGTTCCACCCGGAGCGCTCGGCCGATACCGGCGCGCGCATCCTGCGCAATTTCATCGAGAACGAACCGACATGAGTTTCATCGTCTATCCCGCCCTGGATATCCGCGAAGGCCGCGTGGTACGGCTGCTGCAGGGTGACTACGCGCAACAGATCACCTACGGCGATGACCCGCTGCCGCGCGCGCAGGCCTTTGCCGCGGCGGGCGCGGGCTGGATGCACCTGGTGGATCTGGATGCGGCCCGTGCCGGTGGTTACACGCTGGCACCGCTGCTCTCCTCGATCGCGTCGCAGACCGGCCTGAAGGTGCAGACCGGCGGCGGTGTGCGCTCGCGCGATGACGTCGCGCGCATCCTCGACGCCGGTGCCTCCCGCGTGGTGGTCGGCTCGGTGTCGGTGCGCGAACCGGCGACGGTGATCGGCTGGCTGCGCGAGTTCGGCCCGGACCGGCTGACCATCGCGCTTGACGCGCGCCAGGCCGAGGATGGCCGCTGGCTGCTACCGGTGCATGGCTGGACCGAGACCGCCGAGGACACGCTGGACGTGTTGGCCCAGCGCTACGCCGAGGCCGGCATGCAGCACCTGCTGTGCACGGATATCGCGCGCGACGGCATGCTGTCCGGGCCGAACATCGATCTGTACCAGCATCTGGCTACACTGCTTCCCGGCGTGGCGGTGCAGGCCTCTGGCGGCGTGCGGGATGCCGACGATGTCGCCCAGGCCAAGGCGGTCGGCTGCGGCGGGGCGATCCTCGGCAAGGCATTGCTGGAGGGGCGCATGACCCTGGAAGGAGCGCTGGCATGTTGAGCCGCCGCCTGATTCCGTGCCTGGATGTGCGCGATGGTCGCGTGGTCAAGGGCGTGCGCTTCCGCGATCACGTGGACATGGGCGATATCGCCGAACTGGCGATGCGTTACCGCGACCAGGGCGCCGACGAACTCGTGTTCTACGACATCGGCGCCAGCCCGGAAGGGCGCGCGGTGGACGTGGCCTGGATCGAGCGCATCGCGCGCCTGATCGACATTCCGTTCTGCGTGGCCGGCGGCATCAGCGATGTGGAGACCGCACGGCGCGTACTGCATGCCGGCGCCGACAAAATCTCGATCAACTCGCCGGCCCTCGGTCGGCCCGAGCTGATCGAGGAGCTGGCCGATGCCTTCGGCGTCCAATGC
Organism: Stenotrophomonas sp.; assembly: GCA_003484865.1. Taxonomy (GTDB): domain Bacteria; phylum Pseudomonadota; class Gammaproteobacteria; order Xanthomonadales; family Xanthomonadaceae; genus Stenotrophomonas. The sequence continues at coordinate 5,537 of DMZT01000482.1, read as the reverse complement.
GTGGTGGTCGGTATCGATTCGGTGCGCGAGACGGACGGCGAATGGCGGGTGCGCCGCTTCAGCGGCGATCCGGGCAAGACCCAGGCGGTGGCGGTCCGTACCCTGGACTGGGTGGTGGAGGCACAGCGCCGGGGGGCCGGCGAGATCGTGCTCAACTGCATGGACAGCGATGGCGTGCGTCGCGGCTATGACGTGGCCCAGCTGCGCCAGGCCCGTGCGCTGTGCCAGGTGCCGCTGATCGCCTCCGGCGGCGCGGGCGAGATGCAGCACTTCGCCGATGTGTTCGACCAGGCCGACGTTGACGGCGCATTGGCCGCCAGCGTGTTCCACAGTGGGGCCATCGCCATTCCCGCGCTCAAACAGTTCCTGCGCGAGCAGCAGATCGAGGTTCGAGATGTCTATTGAAGTGGGTTTGATTGACGTGCAGCCGTCGCGCGAGGCGCTGGCGCAGCTGGACTGGGGCAAGGGCGATGGCCTGCTGCCGGTGGTGGTGCAGGACACCGACACGTTGCGCGTGCTGATGCTCGGCTATGCCAATGCGGCGTCGCTGGAGCAGACCCTGGCCACGGGCCATATGACCTTCTTCAGCCGCAGCAAGCAACGGCTGTGGACCAAGGGTGAATCCTCCGGCAACGTGCTGGCGGTGACCGCCGTGCGGATCGACTGCGACAACGACACCCTGCTGGTGAGTGCGCGCCCGGCCGGGCCGACCTGCCACACCGGCAGCGAGAGCTGCTTCCCGCAGGCACCGGGCAACTTCCTGGGCCGCTTGGATACCGTGGTGCGCGAGCGCGAACAGCAGCGCCCGGCCGGCAGCTACACCACCTCCCTGTTCGAGGGTGATATCCGCCGGATCGCACAGAAGGTGGGCGAGGAAGGGGTGGAGACCGCGCTGGCCGGCGTGGTGCAGGACGATGAGGCGCTGCTGGGCGAGTCGGCCGATCTGCTGTTCCATCTGACCGTGCTGCTGCGTGCGCGTGGGCTGTCGATGGATGATGCGGTCGCGGTGCTGGCGGCGCGCCACGCCGGGTAGGCAGGGCTGCACATCGTTTAACGTCGGTGAAACGCGGTGCAGGCGATGATGTGCGGCTCTACAATTCCCCACCCCCGACCGGACCGCCCCCGATGACCCGTACTGCCGCCTGGCTGGCTTGCCTGCTGTTGATGACTTCGCCTGCCTGGGCTGCTGAAACGACCGTCACCGGCAAGGTGTATCAGGAGCGCGACGGCAAGCCCGGGCGCGGCCCGACCGATCCCGGGCTGGCCGGTGTGCAGGTCTCCAACGGCGAAAGGATCGTGCGCACCGCCGCCGATGGCAGCTACACCCTGCCGGTGCGCGAGGGCCAGACCGTGTTCGTGATCAAGCCCGACGAGTACCGCTTCCCGGCCGCCGCCAACGGGTTGCCCTCGTACTGGCGCCACTACGCGCCGCAGGGATCGCCGAAGCTGAAGTACGACGGCATCCGCGCCACCGGCGGCGCCACCCGCAACTGGGATTTCGCGCTGGAACCGGCCAAGGGCACCGATGCGGCACGCAACGGTTTCGAGATGCTGGTGTTCACCGATTCGCAGACCGCCAGCCGCCAGGACATCGGCTACTACCAGCGCGCCATCGTCGAGCCGATCATCGGCAAACACCCGGCGCGACTGGGCACGACCCTGGGCGACATCGTCAATGACGACCTGAGCCTGTACCCGGACATCAACAAGGTCACCGCGCAGCTGCAGGTTCCGTGGTTCCACGTGCCGGGCAACCATGACCTGGACATGGACGCCGGCAACGATGCGCACTCGCTGGACAGCTGGCGCGCCGTGTACGGCCCGGATACCTATGCGGTCGAAGAGGGGGGCGCGAGTTTCGTGTTCCTCGATGACGTGGTCTACGACCCCAAGGCCAAGCCGAGCTACGTGGGCGGCCTGCGCGCGGACCAGTTCACCTTCCTCGGCAATTACCTCAAGGGCCTGCCGCGTGATCGCCTGATCGTGCTCGGCATGCACATCCCGCTGTTCGATGCGGCACCCGGCCGGGAGACGTTCCGCCATGCCGATCGCACGCGCCTGTTCGCGCTGCTCAAGGACTTTCCGAACGTGCTGGTGCTCAGCGGCCACAGCCACACCCAGCAGCACTACTACCACGGCGCGGCCGAAGGCTGGCAGGGCAGCAAGCCGCTGCACGAGTACAACGTGGGCGCGGCCTGCGGGGCATTCTGGTCGGGCGTGAAGGACAGCAGCGGCATCCCCGATGCAACCATGAGCGATGGCACCCCGAACGGCTATGCGGTGCTGTCGGTCAAGCCCGGTGGCGACTACGGCCTGCGCTATTACGTGGCGCGTGCACCGGACGATTACCAGATCGCCCTGCATGCGCCGAAGGTGCTGCGCCAGGGCGCGTATCCGGCGTGGGGCGTGTACGCCAACGTGTTCATGGGCCAGGCCGATTCGCTGGTGGAGTACCGCGTGGACGATGGCGCCTGGCAGCCGATGAAGCGTGTCGAGCAGCCCGATCCGCGGCTGCTGCAGGAGAACGTCGCCGACGATACCGCCGAGCGCCTGCGCGGTTTCGACCGCTCGCCGGAAGCCACGCCGTCGCCGCACCTGTGGCGCGGCGCGCTGCCGACCAACCTGCCGGTAGGCGAGCACAAGGTGGAGGTGCGTGCCGTGCAGGGCGATGGCCCGACGGCCACGGCCAGCACCAGCTACCGCCTGCAGACCGCCAAGCCCTGATCACGGCGCCGTGGGTTCAGTACGGCGCTGTATGGCGCAGGCGGCTTTGCATTCCCCCGGCGATGCCTGAGAATCGCCGGGATTCAATCGATTCAACCAAGGCAAGCGAGTGAGCGCAGCGGTACCGGTTCCGGCTCAACCTGATGTGGCGCGGACCGCGGCCCACCGGGATTCCTCCCCTGATACGCTGATCGTGGCCGATGTGGGCGGCACGTTCGCCCGCGTCGCGTTGGCCACCGTGCGGGCGGGCGTTGCGCCACAGCTGAGCGGCCTGCAGCGCTATACCTGCGCCGAGCACCCCAGCCTGGCCGCGATCCTGGCCGCTTTCATCGCCAGACTGCCGGCAGCGCCGGACAGTGCCGTGGTCGCGATCGCTGGCCTGCTGGATGGTGACCACCTGGTCAACACCAATCTGCCGTGGCCGGTCTCGGTCGCCCGGACCCGTCACGATTCCGGGCTGGCGTCGCTGGCGCTGATCAACGATTTCGAAGCGGTGGCCTATGCGATTCCGCACGTGGCGCCGGACACGCTGGTGGCCCTCAACGGGGACGCCGATGCTACCCCGCGCTGGCCGGCGCTGGTGCTCGGCCCGGGCACCGGCCTGGGCGCAGCGCTGCGCTTCGAGGGCGGCGAGCGGCCGGTGCTGGCCAGCGAGGCCGGCCATGCCGCATTGAACGCGTGCAACGGGCTGGAACTGGAGGTGCTCTCGCGCCTGCTGCAGCGCTGGGAGCACGTGGACAACGAGCGCGTGCTGTCCGGTGGCGGGCTCATGAACCTGTATCCCTGCCTGTGTGACATCCGTGGGGTCACACCGCACTGGACCAGCACCGAGGCCCTGATCGCGGCCGCCCACGAGGGCGTGGATCCGGTGGCGGTCGAGACGCTGGAGGTGTTCTGCGCCTGGCTCGGCAGTCTGGCCGGCGACCTGGCCACGACCTTCGGTGCGCGCTCGGTCTACCTGGCCGGCGGGATCTCCACGCGGGTGGACCGGTTCCTGCGCGATGGCCGTTTCCGCGCGCGGTTCCTGGCCAAGGGCGTGATGCACGATGTGCTGCGCCAGGTGCCGATCTGGCGGGTGGACCACGGCGAGCTCGGTGTTCTTGGCGCGGCGGTCTGGCATGCGGAGCATCGCTGTATCGTCGTGTAATTCCCTCTTTGTCCGTTCACTGGAGACGTACCCATGACTGACCGCAGGCGATTTCTCCAGGCCAGTGCCCTGGCCGCTGGCGCCCTCGTGCTGCCGACGTTGCAGGCGCGTTCCGCCTCCGGTGCGCGCGTGGTGTCCACCTGGGATTTCGGCGTAGGGGCCAACCAGGTCGCCTGGAAGACCCTCTCAACCGGCGGCTCCGCGCTGGATGCGGTGGAAGCCGGTGCGCGCTGGGCCGAGAGCGACCTGTGCAATCCCACCGTCGGGCGCTGCGGCAATCCGGACCGTGACGGTGTGCTGAGCCTGGATGCCAGCATCATGGACGGCGATGGCCGCTGCGGTTCGGTGGCAGCGCTCAGCGATATCGCGCACCCTGTCTCGGTGGCGCGTCGCGTGATGGAGCAGACCCCGCACCTGATGCTGGTGGGCGAGGGCGCGCAGCAGTTCGCGGTGCAGCAGGGCTTCGAGCGCAGGAAGCTGCTCACCCCGGAAGCCGAGAAGGCCTGGCGCGAGTGGCTCAAGACCGCGCAGTACACCCCCGAGATCAATGCCGAGCGGCGCAGCCGTCCTGGTGACAGCAGCAACCACGACACGCTGGGCATGCTCGCCATCGATGCCCAGGGGCGTCTGGCCGGTGCCTGCACCACCAGTGGCATGGCCTGGAAGATGCACGGCCGCGTGGGCGACAGCCCGATCATCGGTGCGGGCCTGTACGTGGACAACGAGGTCGGTGCGGCGACGGCCTCGGGCGTGGGTGAGGAAATGATCCGCAACGCGGCCTCCTTCCTGGTGGTCGAGCTGATGCGCCAGGGCCGCTCGCCGGCCGAGGCCTGCCGCGAGGCGATCGCCCGGGTCGTGCGCAAGCGCCCTGAGGCAAGCAAGACCCTGCAGGTGTGCTTCCTCGCGTTGAACAAGCACGGTGAGGTCGGCGCCTACGCGCTGCATCGCGGCTTTGTCTACGCGGTCTGCGACAAGGACCGGCAGGACGACCTGCGCGATTCCGCTTCGGTGTACACGAGCGAACAGACGTGAGCGCGCCGCGCCGGGTGCTGGAGATCGCGTCGAATTCGGTGGCCTCTGCGTTGGCCGCCCAGCAGGGCGGCGCGGATCGGATCGAGCTGTTCGACAACCTCGCCGAGGGCGGCACCACGCCGTCGCAGGGCAGCATCGCGGTCGCCCGTGAGCGCCTGCAGATTCCCCTGTTCGTGCTGATCCGGCCGCGTCCCGGCGATTTCCTCTACACCGCGCTGGAGGCCGAGATCATGCTGCGCGATATCGCGTACTGCCGTGCGCTCGGCTGCGACGGTGTGGTGATCGGCGCTCTGGATGCCGACGGTGGCATCGACATGGCGTTGTGCCGGGAACTGGTGTCCGCAGCAGGCCCACTCGGCATCACCTTCCACCGTGCCTTCGATGCGGCGCGTGATCTGCCGGCGGCACTGGAGCAGATCGTGACGCTGGGCTGCCAGCGCATCCTGAGTTCGGGCGGGCAGGCCAGTGCGCTGGCCGGTGCCGATGTGCTGGCCGCCCTGGTGGCGCAGGCAGGCGACCGCATCTCACTGATGGCTGGTGCGGGAATCACGGCGGCCAACGCCGTGGGGGTCGCCGAGCGCAGTGGGTGCACCGAACTTCCCGCCTCTGCGAAGACGACGCAGCCCTCGGCGAT
>DMZT01000155.1:453-7333 GCA_003484865.1 Stenotrophomonas sp. | reverse complement strand
CATACCCGCGAAGTGTTGCGCAACCGGGGTATCTCATTCGTGCGGGAGAGCGTGGGCGGCGTGGACGTACTGCTGCCCTTTGATGCGGCGGACCACCTGGCCGAGCAGAACACCGCAGAGGTCGTTCTGGGGCCGGGCTATGCGATCGTGGTGCGGCTCAATGCATTCGATATCACCACAGCAGGGTCACGCGCGCTACGGACGCCCGCACGACACGTGGGCGAGCGCATGGAGCATCCGGAGGAACGCCGGCTCCGTCGCCGCCCCGGTACGCCGTGGGCGGCTGCCGGGTTGGCCCTGCTGGCCAATGCCTGCGGCGTGGCCCTGCTCAGGGAAAACGGCCCGTGGGCCTGGGGCGTGCTGGGTGCAGGACTGGCCTTGATGCTGTTGTCGGCCGGCTTCTATCTGCGTCGGCAGGTTGGTCCGGCTGCCCTTCAGCCAATCGACCGGGTGCATGGTCGCCTGAACCGCTTGCAGCTTCTGCGCCCCGGCGATCCTGCGGGCACCGGATGTCACGTGTTGATCGGCAACGACCAGCGGATTCGCCCCTGCCACGACTGGAACGAATCGAAGGGACTGCAGGCGGGTCACCCAATCGAAGCCGAGATATACCGGCACAGCCGGCGCGTACTGTCCCTGGGTCCGGGCTGGTCGATGCTGGATGAGCATCGTCGATATCCACCAGTGCCGCTGGCGCGGCATGCCCTGATGCTCGCGGTAGCGCTGGTGTCGCTGTGCCTTGCGCTGAGTGCCAGCGATGGCCCCACCTACGAAGTGCAGCGCGCGATGCGATTGTTCTCGGCGCACCAGCTCCGTACCGATGCTGACCCCGGCAGCCTGCTGCAACGCCCTCCCGCCATCGGCGATGGTGTGCACCTGCGCGTGCGCACAACGTGCGAGTTGGTGCCTCAGCAACGGCACGGCCATACCGTGGCCACCGCCGACTGCGACCGGGTCCGCTGGGGAGTGCCCCAGGTGCCGATGGCTGAACTGGAGATCGCAGAACCGATCCTGAGATTGGGGTCCTACGATACGCAGCTGCGTACGCAGTACGCCGGGACCACCGATCTGTTGGCACCCTTTCGCCAGGTAACCGGACTGGGCGACCTGCTGGAGCGCGTCGATGCCGCGTGCGTGCAGGGCCTGGATGCCTGCGGCGACCTTCAGTCAAGGTTGCTGCGTCTGCTGTCCTGGCAGAGCGATCACACCGCGCATGGCGACCAGGATTGGGCCTCGCTCATGCGCGCCGCCCGCCTCGCCAGCGATCAGGCGGGTCCGGAGGGCCTGGCGTTTACCAGCCACGTGATCAGAAAGATCAACACTGCGGTCGAGCAGGCGGCCGATGCGCATGTGCTGTCGCGGTGGGCGGCGCAGACGCCTGCGCTGCTCGCACAGCAGCAGGGCGGCGTGGTCCTGGTGATGGCTTCGCCGGCTGAGTTCCACTCTGTCGGCGACGCCTGGCTCGGCACGGCGCATGACCAGTGGAAGCGCACGCGCGCCACCGCGACCATCGCTCGACCGGTCACCGTCTCTGGCACGGTCACTGCGCGTATCCACGATGGGCGCACGCAGTGGCTGGAGATTGATCCGACCGAGCCCTCCGATGCAGCCATCGCCGGGCTGGGCCGTTGCGCATGGCTGCTGGCAGCGCTGCTGCTGATGCTGTTCCACGCGGTACAGTGCGTGCGCTACGTGCCACGGGCCATCGCACGCCGCAGCGCGCTGGACGCGGACATCCTCCAGCGGCCAGCGCCGATGCACCGCTGGTCGCCCTGACCGATCAGGGCTCCGGCAGCACCGGGCACCCACCCTGCTGCGCACACACCTCCTGCGCGCGACGCTGCTCTTCGTCGGTCAGCTCCGGCGGTGGGCGGGCGCTCGCGGACTGGATCTGGTCGGGTCCGCCGGTAAGTTTGTTCACGCCCTGCGCAGCGGCGGCCAGCCCCTTGTTGATGCCCATCATCAGATAGCCACCGCTCATGCTGACCTGCTCCGGCGAGGGTGGTTCGCTCCAGGTGCGGCTGAAGCGGTTGGGCTGCACCTGTACCGGATTCTTGAAGCGGTACAGGTCCAGCGGTTCGTCGTCGGGCTTGAGGGCGCGCACCTCGCCCAGCGTGGTGACATCCCCCTGCGTTGTCGGGGGCGGCGGCTCCACGGGTTCGGGTGGCGCCACCTGCTGTGCCTGCGCGGCGGCGGCCAGCAGCAGGCTGGCCAGCAGAACTGCACCTTGGTGTCCACGTAATGCCACTGCGGCGCCATCCTTGTGTGTGCGGGCTCCCTCAAGCATACGGACGCCGCCTTCAGATTTCGTTGCTGGCAGCTGTCCAGATAGCGCGGGCGGGCACTGAACCATTCACCGGCCTGCGTCGCGATGTCTCAGACATTGAGACGCGGTCATGTTTCCATAGCGTCCTTTGCAGACCGTTGTGACCATGGCTTACGAACTCGCCAAGCGCACCGAGGACGCCGAGCGCAACCTCGCCACCACCGATGGGCTGCCCTCGCGCGATGGTGCGCTGCTGACTGCGCGCCTGCAGCGCCGCTATAACGACCGCATCACCGGCAGCTTTACGATTCCCGCCCGCGAGGGCCAGTACGCGCCGATCCCGGCCGATGTGCCCGATGCCCTGGTCAACGCGCTGAAAGCACGCGGCATCGAGCAGCTGTACAGCCACCAGGCGCAGGCCTGGGAGGCCAGCCAGCGGGGCGAGCACGTGGCCATCGTGACCCCGACCGCCAGCGGGAAATCGCTGTGCTACACCCTGCCGGTGGTCAGCGCCGCCATGCAGGGCAAGGCCAAGGCGCTGTACCTGTTCCCGACCAAGGCGCTGGCCCAGGACCAGGTGGCCGAGCTGCTGGAGCTCAACCGCGCCGGCGACCTGGGCGTGAAAGCCTTCACCTTCGATGGCGACACGCCGGGCGATGCACGCCAGGCGATCCGCCTGCACGGCGACATCGTGGTCTCCAACCCGGACATGCTGCATCAGGCGATCCTGCCGCATCACACCAAGTGGGCACAGTTCTTCGAGAACCTGCGCTACGTGGTGATCGATGAGGTGCACACCTACCGCGGGGTGTTCGGCAGCCACGTCACCAACGTGCTGCGCCGGCTCAAGCGGATCTGCGCGTTCTACGGCGTGGAGCCGCAGTTCATTCTGTGCTCGGCCACCATCGGCAACCCGCAGGCGCATGCCGAGGCGCTGATCGAAGCGCCGGTCACCGCGATCACCGAATCCGGCGCGCCGACCGGGCCCAAGCATGTGCTGCTGTGGAACCCGCCGGTGGTCAATGCCGATCTCGGCCTGCGGGCCTCGGCGCGCTCGCAGAGCAACCGCATCGCCCGCATCGCGATCAAGTCCGGCCTGAAGACCCTGATCTTCGCGCAGAGCCGGTTGATGGTTGAAGTGCTCACCAAGTACCTCAAGGACATCTTCGACCACGACCCGCGCAAGCCGGCCCGTATCCGCGCCTACCGGGGCGGCTACCTCCCCACCGAACGGCGCGAGACCGAGCGGGCGATGCGCGCCGGGCAGATCGACGGCATCGTCAGCACCTCGGCGCTTGAGCTGGGCGTGGATATCGGCAGCCTGGACGTGGTCATCCTCAATGGCTATCCGGGCAGCGTCGCCGCGACCTGGCAGCGTTTCGGCCGCGCCGGCCGGCGCCAGCAGCCCGCACTGGGCGTGATGGTGGCCAGCTCGCAGCCGCTGGACCAATACGTTGTGCGGCATCCGGACTTCTTCGCCGACGCCTCGCCCGAGCATGCGCGCACCGCGCCGGACCAGCCGCTGATCCTGTTCGATCACATCCGCTGCGCCGCCTTCGAGCTGCCGTTCCTGGCCGGCGATCCGTTCGGCCCGATCGATCCGCTGGTGTTCCTGGAAGCCTTGGCCGAAACCGAGGTGCTGCATCGCGAAGGCGACCGCTGGGAGTGGATCGCCGACAGCTACCCGGCCAACGCGGTCAGCCTGCGCTCGGTCGCCGACGGCAACTTCGTGGTGGTGGACCGCAGCGACGGCAAGCAGCAGATCATCGCCGAGGTGGATTACTCCGCCGCCGCGCTGACGCTGTATGAAGGCGCCATCCACATGGTGCAGTCCACCCCCTACCAGGTGGAGCGGCTGGATTGGGAAGGCCGCAAGGCCTACGTCACCCGTACCCACGTGGACTACTACACCGACAGCATCGACTTCACCAAGCTCAAGGTGCTGGACCGCTTCGATGGCTGCATCGCCGGGCGTGGCGATTCGCACCACGGCGAAGTGCACGTGGTGCGCCGCGTGGCCGGCTACAAGAAGATCCGCTATTACACCCACGAGAACATCGGCTACGGCCCGGTCAATCTGCCCGACCAGGAGCTGCACACCACCGCGGTGTGGTGGCAGTTGCCGCAGGCGCTGCTGCTGACCGCGTTCGACAGCAAGCAGGAAGCGCTGGATGGCTTCCTCGGCGCGGCCTACGCGCTGCACATCGTCGCCACGGTGGCGGTGATGGCCGATGCTCGCGATCTGCAGAAGGCGGTCGGCAATGGCGATGGCGCGTGGTTCGCGGTGGCCGACCAGAGCGGACGCGGGCAGCTGCGCGGCGCCGAGTTCGATGCCAGCGCGATCGAGCTGCAGCAGCAGTTCGTGCCGACGGTGTATCTGTACGACAACTTCCCTGGCGGTGTGGGCCTGAGCGAACCGCTCTGGGTGCGCCAGGCCGAGCTGCTGCTGCGCGCGCGCGAGCTGGTGCAGGGCTGCGACTGCAAGGCCGGCTGCCCGGCCTGCGTGGGCCCGGTGCTGGCCGGCCAGGAGGACGATGCCACCACGCCCAAGGCGCTGGCGTTGAAGGTGCTGGAGCTGTTCGACAGCGCCGCGCTGCCGTCTGCTGAAGAGCAGGAGCGCCGTAGCGCCGAGGTGGTGACCCCGTGAGCCTGAGCCTGGACAAGCTGCGCCTGCTGCGTCGGCAGGCCGGTGATGCGACAGCGGCGCCTGCCTCTGGTCCGGCCATCGCCGCTGGGCGCGGATCCGCTGCCGATGACACGGGCGCTCCCGGCGACACGGGCAGCACCCCGCTTCCGCCCGCCGCCAACGATGCGCGTGCGCGTACGCCCGCACCGGCCTCCGTCTTCGGCTGGGTCGAGCAGGAGATCCGCCACAAGCCAACCGGTGCGGCCGCACGCGAGACCGCACCGGCGGTTCCCGCTGTTCCTGCTCCCGCGCCGGCGCTGCGCAAGCCCGAGATTGGTGGCCTGCGCCGTCTGCTCGGCCTGCGCGGCCGCGGCATCAGCACGGCCCCCGCGCGCGAGAACGCCAAGGACCGCCATGTGCCGGGTGAGGAGATCGCGCCGGGCCTGTTCCTGATCGAATCGTTCGTTATCCAAGCCATTCCGACCGAACCGTTGTCGCTGGCCTTCGCCAAGCGCGAGGGTGAACAGGTGCAGCCGCAGGACCTGCTGTTCTTCGATACCGAAACCACCGGCCTGGCCGGCGGCACCGGCACCCGCGCCTTCATGATCGGTGCCGCGGACTGGCACACGCATCCCGAACGTGGCGACGGCCTGCGCATCCGCCAGTTGCTGATGACGACGATGGCCGCGGAAACCGCGATGCTGCGCGAGTTCGCCGGCTGGCTGCAGCCGAGCACGGTGTTTTCCAGTTACAACGGGCGCTGCTACGACGCCCCGCTGCTCAAGACGCGCTATCGGCTGGCCCGGCAGCGCTGCCCGATCACGCCGCTGGATCACGTCGATCTGTTGTTCCCGACACGCCGCCGCTATCGCGGCACCTGGGAAAACTGCCGGCTGGCCACGATCGAGCGGCAGCTGCTGCAGATCGTGCGCGAGGACGATCTGCCCGGCTCGGAAGCGCCGGCTGCGTGGCTGAACTACCTGCGCGGCGGCAGTGCGGTGAACCTGCGCCGGGTAGCCGAGCACAACCACCAGGACGTGGTGACCCTGGCGCTGCTGATGCGGCGGCTGGTGGCCGAAGAACAGCGCGACCGGGAGACGTTGGCGCTGCAGGCCATTGACGCGGTGTAAAGGCCGGCCCACGGACACTGCGGGTACTTACCGTGGGAGGACCACCACATGCGTCTGAACCTTCTGTTCGCCCTGGGCTGTGCCCTGCCGCTGGCCGCCTGCAGCCCTCCGGCCAAGACCGCCGCGACGCCGCCGGACAGCCCGACCTCGACCGCCCCGCCTGCGGTAGCCGGCAGCGCCTCTCAATGCGACCCGGAAAAGCTCACCGGCCTGACCGGGCAGACTGCCACCGAGGCGGTGATCCAGAAGGCGGTGAAGGACAGCGGTGCCCGCAATGCCCGCGTGCTCAAGCCGGGCATGGCGATGACCATGGATTTCCGCGAAGACCGGCTCAGCATCGAAGTGGACGAACAGAACAGGATCGTGCGGGCCAACTGCGGCTAATCGGTTGAAGCCGGCGGCCTGGCACGCAGGCCGCCGTGGCGAACGGGGCGATCAGTTGCGCACGCGCTCCGCTTTGCCGCTGGCCAGTGCCTGATCGATCGCGGTGCGCACGTCGCGCACCGCACGCGCCGATGCCACACTCTGCTGCTGTGCCAGGCGCGCCTGTTCCTTGCCCAGTTCGGCCTGCTCACGCGCCACCAGCGCGATCTGGCGGGCGTCCACCGCCCTGGCTGAGGCGGTACGTGCTTCGCGTGCGGCCTGGCTGGCAGCCGACGCCGCTGCACGTGACTGGCGAGCCCCTTGGCGGGCCGCCCGGTCAGCTTCGACAGCGGCATCCAGACCGGCATCGCGGATCGCGCTGTTGACCACCGCGCTGACATCCACCGAGGCCATTGCATCGGCCGTGACCTGCAACGATGCCGCCGCGATCTGTTGACCGATCGCCGCTTGGCGGTTGCCCAGCTCGGCCTGCGC
>DMZT01000155.1:0-306 GCA_003484865.1 Stenotrophomonas sp. | reverse complement strand
GCCCAGCTCGGCCTGCGCCGTTCCCAGCGCGGCCACTTCCGTCTGGGTGTGTCCCAGCGCTTTGAGCACCGCCGGATCGCGGATCAGATAGCGGTCCTGGCCGCGGCGCACCCACAGCGCCGGTTGATCGTTGCCGGCATCGCGTCGTGCCTGCTTGAGATCAGCGACGGAGGCATCGACGAAATTGCTCTCGCCGCCAATCAACACGAAGGCCTGCGCGGGTTGACGCGTGATGTTGAGTTTACCGTGGGTCACGAAGCTCACGTCGTCAGCCAGGGCCTCGGGCGGCGCCGGTGCGCGCGGTGC
>DMZT01000475.1:300-5202 GCA_003484865.1 Stenotrophomonas sp. | reverse complement strand
CCATGCGTGGCTTCGCGGTCCCGGAAGAAAGCCAGCCACCCATGGGGTGGCTCTACACCGCTTCGTCCCACCATTCCCCGCCTTCGTCGCATGCCGCTTGTTCCCGCTGGCGGCAGGGCTATGCTCGCCTCACTCCCTATGTGATGACGCCGCCGTGTTCGCCAGCCTCTCCCTGATTCTCCGCATTCTGTTGGCCTGGGCCGCCGCCATTGTGGTGGCGGGGTTCGTCTGGAGTGGCTTCTTCCACGGCATGGACGAAGGTCCCGGCTGGGTGTTCGGCTTGCTGGCCCTGTTCGTGATGGTGACCGCCCTGGGCAGCTGCATTGCCCATATCCGCCGGGTCCAGCACGCAGCCGGGCGCCTGGACGCGGCCACCCTGTCCAGCCGCCAGCGGCGCCAGATCGAGGTCCCCATGGATGCGGGCCCCGCCTTCGCCTTGGTCGAAGCGGCCATCGCCGAGCTGCCGCGGGTGGAAGATATCGAAAGCGCTCCGGGCAGCCTGCAGGTCCGTGCCTACGTACGCCGCGTGGACACCTACAACGGCCGCCCACCGTCGCGCTGGAACCTGCCTGCGCGGCTGGCGATCAAGCGCAACAGCGTGCTCGCCACGGTCACGCCGGGGCAGGGCACCAGCAGCGTGACGCTGCTGTTCGAGCCCGACGCCGGCGTCTGGGCGGACCTGCTGGCGGTGGACGAAGGCAGCAACCATGAAAACGCCGAAGCGGTAAGCCGTGCGATCACCCGCCGGGTGGCCGAGCAGCGCCGCGACGAACAGGCCGCCGCCGAACAGACCGCGACCGAGAAGGAACTCTCGGTGGCCAGACTCAACCTGCTGCATGCCCAGGTCGAGCCGCACTTCCTCTACAACACCCTGGCCAACGCGCAGGTGCTGACCCGCACTGATCCGCCGCGCGCGGACCAGATGCTGGGGCACCTGATCCAGTACCTGCGCAGCTCGCTGCCCAGCGTGGATGAATCGATGTCCACCCTGGGGGTGGAGCTGGAGCGCACCCAGGCCTACCTGGAAATCCTCAAGATCCGCATGGGCGCACGCCTGGCCCTGCAGGTGGATGTGCCGCCGGTGCTGACCAGCGTGCCGCTGCCCTCGATGGCCCTGCAGACCCTGGTCGAGAATGCGATCAAACACGGGCTGGAACCCAAGCCGGGCGGTGGCACGGTATGGATCATCGCGCGCGCTTTCGAGGACCATGTCACCCTCACCGTGGCCGACGATGGCCTCGGTTTCGGGCAGGGCACCAGCGGTACCGGGATCGGCCTGAAGAACCTGCGCGAGCGCCTGCGCCTGACATGCGGTGAGCGCGCCGGGGTGGCCATCGTGTCCAATTTCCCCAGCGGCGTGGCGGCGACGATCACCCTGCCGCGCGATGCCCGGGAGGCGATCCATGCAGCTTGATGCGCTCATTGCCGAAGACGAAGACCTGCTGCGGCAGTCATTGGTCGCCCAGCTGCAGCGGCTATGGCCGGAGCTGCGGCTGGTGGCCGAATGCGAGGACGGTGCCAGCGCGCTGGAGCGCCTGGCCGAGCTGAAGCCGGACCTGGCCCTGCTCGACATCCGCATGCCGGGCATCACCGGCATCGAGGTGGCCCGCGCGCTGCCCGAGATCAGCCCGCGCACCCAGGTGGTGTTCGTCACCGCCTACGACCAGTACGCCATCGATGCCTTCGAACAGGGCGCGATCGACTACCTGCTCAAGCCGGTCAGCGATGAGCGTCTGCTCGCCACGCGTGAGCGCATTCTGGCGCGCATGCAGCTGGGCCGGCCGGACAGCGGCATGCTCGAACAACTGCTGCAGCGCCTGGGCCAGCAGCCCGCCGCCGCCTCAAGCGCGCCGCCGTTGGCCTGGATCACGGCCAGCAACGGGCGCGACACCCAGCTGATCATGCTCGAAGACGTGATCTACTTCCGTGCCGACAGCAAATACACCACGGTGGTCACCGAGCAGGGTGAAAGCCTGCTGCGCACCTCGCTGCGCGAACTGCTCGACGCGCTCGATCCGCAACGTTTCCGCCAGATCCACCGTTCCACCATCGTCAACATGAAAGCGGTCGCCGCGGTCACCCGCGATGACACCGGCCGCGGCCAGCTGCGCTTGAAGCACCGCGCCGAAGTGCTCAACGTCAGCCAGCCCTTCATGAGTCTGTTCCGCGGGATGTAAGACGCCTTTTCTTTCGTCGGGAGCCTGCCATGCGTATCGCCGTTGTCGCCAGTCTCTGCGTGCTCGTGCTGGCTGCCTGCCAGCAATCGAGCAACACCTCCGTCACCCGCATCCGCGCCAATGGCGTGGATGCGCTGTACAGCAAGACCACGGTCGACAACGGGGTGGCCAGCTTCGACTGCATCGCCAGCAGCAGTGGCCACTGCCACTACCTGGTGCTGGATGCGCGCTGCGGGAAGGACAAGGACTGCGCCTATCCGCCCCTGCACCGGCTGTCGGTGGCAGTCGGCAAGACCGAGCAGATGGCGGGGTTGCCGGCTGGCTTCCAGCACTGCGTCAGCGCGGTCCAGAAAGAACAATGCCACCGTGAGTGATCACGGTGGCATCGTGGCTCCCCCCGCGTTTCAGTAGGGTCAGAACGCCGGTTGCAGATGCAGGTTGGTACCGTTGGGCTGCTCGCCCACGTGGTTGAGCTGGCCGACCAGTTCGGTGTGCTGCTTCATCCGGCCGATCTCGCGCATGATGCGGATATCCTCATGGCGCAGTTCGCGCTTGGCGCTCACGGCCTGCTTGTAGTCCAGCACTTCCGGATAGTGCTGGGCCATATCCAGCGCTTCGGCCACGCACTCCACCGTATCGGCATCGGAGGTGATCCGGGCGCGGCTGTTGAAGGCCTTCATCCAGCGCTCGAAGCCGGCGGTGTGATCGAACATGTTGGCCATGAACCAGATCACGAACAGGATCGACACCCAGGAGCCGAACACGATCACCACGCGGGTGAAGGTGATATGGAAGTCATCCTTCCACAGGTAGTTGCTGATCAGGCCGAGGATCAGCAGCGAGGATGCCTGCCACCCGACGATCGAGGCCATCAGCCATTGGCCCTTGGCCTTGGCGAGTACCGCGACTTCCTCGCGGATCTGCTGTTCACTCTTGTTACGCCAATGCGCGACCTGTTTTTCGAACGGGCTGCTGTACAGCTCGTTGTCCTGCAACAGCAAACCCAAACCTTTGAACAAAGCGATCATGACGAGCTCCTTCTGGAACGTGCGGCAGCGCATTGGACGACGTTGTGGCACGTCCAGTTCTAGCACTTTCACGGCGCTTGGCAATGGGCAAAGCGCAAAGATCCGGCGTCATTCCTGCCTGAATGGGCAAACTCGCAGCGGATTTGCGCACTGCGGCACGTAAATCACCGGGTAAATAGCCTGTGGACGCCGGTTCCCATGCTGCAGTTGCACAATGCGCGGGCCCAGCGCGACGGTGCCCTCGCCAGCCCCGGCGGTATCACGCAGAATTGACGCATCCGCGCGAAACGCCGGCCCGCTCCGCCCTCGGTACTGTTGATGTCTTCCCTGCTGCGTTCGCTTGCCCGCCCCGCCACTGCCCCGATCCGCCGCTGGGTACTGGGTGCTTTCCCCCGCGGCCAGAGTGGGATCGATTACGACCATCCCCTGGGCGACCCCGGCTGGTTCGGCCCGGACAGCATCACCTGGCGCGTGCACTCGGAATTTCCCGGGATGCTTGCCGGCGGCCTGTGCGCGCTGATGCTGCAGACCCTGCATCCGCTGGCGCTGGCCGGCGTGTACGACCACTCCAATTTCCGCGATGACCTGGTCGGCCGCCTGCGCCGCACCACCGCGTTTGTCGCCGGCACCACGTACGCACCGGCCGCGGAAGTCGAGGCGTTGATCGCCAAGGTGACCCGCATCCACGCGCAGGTGCGCGGGCACACGGCCGACGGCCGCGCGTATTCCGCGGACGATCCCGCCTTGCTGACCTGGGTACACGTGACCGAGGCCTATGGTTTCCTGCAGGGCTGCCGGCGCTATTGCCGCGACGTCCCGGGCGCCATCGCCGATCAGTATTACCGCGAGTACAAGCGCGTGGCCGAAGCACTCGGCGCCACCGATGTGCCGGCGTCGGAAGCGGAGGTCGACGCGTACTTCGCACAACAGCAATCGGCGCTGGTGTTCGATGCGCGCTCGCGCGAGGTGCTGGCGGTGTTGTCCGGCATCCGCTTGCCGGTGCCGATGGCGGGACTGTCGCGCGAGCTGTTCCTGGGTGCCGGCGCGGCGCTGTTGCCGGACTGGGCGACGACGATGCTGGCGCGCACGCCCATGCAACGTGCGCAGTCGCGTGCCTCTGCGGTGATGCTGAAGGGTATGGCGCCACTGTTCCGGCGTGCACTGCAGGATGGCCTGGCGACGCGGGCGTGCACGCGGATGGGCGTTCCTGCCGGCGTGCTTGCTGATTGGCCTTGAAGCGGTGAATCGCGAGTGCCTGTGTCCGATGGTTGGGTCGGGCACGCATAGGCTTCCGGGACCCGCTGCAAGTACGTCCCTGTAAGCTCGAATGCCGCCATCCATGGCGGCATACGGTCCCTCCAGCCTACACGTGCCCGCCCCCTGACAATTGGCCGGTGGCCATGCTGAGATCAAAGGCCAGTAAGCGGAGCTGAGCGGCATCGCGGAGCAGCAGCGCTAAGAGGCAGACTCAGTAGCAGTGCCAACCAGTGGATCAGAGTGGCGATACTAAACAGCTAAACAGCTAAACAGCTAAACAGCTGAACAGCTGAACGGCAAAGCGGCACAGAACTGCAGAAGTGCGGTGCAACAAAGCGCGAGCAGCAGAGCGGGAGCAGCAAAGCTGAGCGGCAGAGCACAGCGCAGCAGCAGAGCACAGCGCAGCAGCAGAGCAAAGCAGCAGAGCAAAGCAGCAGAGC
>DMZT01000475.1:0-165 GCA_003484865.1 Stenotrophomonas sp. | reverse complement strand
GCAGAGCAAAGCAGCAGAGCGTCACTGTGTTGCTCCACGAAGCCGAGTAGCAAAGCTACAGATCGAAGCGGGCCAGCGAAACAAACCCAATCACTGCCACAGCCGCGGAGCCGGGGACCGCTTTTCCCTTGCGTACCAGCCCATTGTCAAAGGGTGGGCATGGGT
>DMZT01000468.1 GCA_003484865.1 Stenotrophomonas sp. | reverse complement strand
GGCCGGAGCAGCGGCCGGAGCAGCGGCCGGGGCATCGGCCTTCTTCTCTTCGGCCGGCGCAGCAGCAGCGGTCGCGCCTTCTTCGATGATCGCCACGACCTGGCTGGAGGTCACGGTGGCACCCACCTCGAACTTGATCTCCTTCAGCACGCCGTCGACCGGCGACGGCACTTCCAGGACGACCTTGTCGGTTTCCAGATCAAGCAGGTTTTCATCGCGCTTGACGGCATCGCCGACCTTCTTGTGCCAGGTGGCGATGGTGCCGTCGGCGACGGATTCGGGCAGTACCGGGGCTTTGACTTCGGTGGCCATGCGGGAGCTTCCTGGTTTGTCTTTTCTAGAATGAGGGGGAGAGTTATTCAGCGACCGAGTCGTTGAACGTGTTGACCAGGGCATCGGCGATCAGCTTCTGCTGTTCGATGATGTGGTCAGCCATGTGTCCAGCGGCCGGCGATGCCGAACGGGCGCGACCTGCGTAATGGATGCTCTGGCCATCGGCCAGGCATGCCTGCAGGTGGTGACGGATCTGGTACCAGGCACCCTGGTTCTGCGGTTCTTCCTGACACCACACCACATCGGCCGCCTTGCCGTACTTCTTCAGCTCTGCTGCCAGTGCCACGCGCGGGAACGGATACAGCTGTTCGACGCGGATGATGGCGACATCGTCCTGGCCACGCTTGGTCTGGTCTTCCAGCAGGTCGTAGTAGACCTTGCCCGAGCACAGCACCACGCGCTTGACCTTCTTGGCGTCTGCGTTGGCATCGCCGATCAGGTGCTGGAACTCGCCGTTGGCCAGTTCGTCCAGGGTCGACACGGCCAGCTTGTGGCGCAGCAGCGACTTGGGCGACATCACGATCAGCGGCTTGCGGGTGGTCATGCGCATCTGGCGACGCAGCATGTGGTACGCCTGCGCCGGGGTCGACGGCACGCACACCAGCATGTTCTCCAGCGCGCACAGCTGCAGGAAGCGCTCCAGACGCGCGGAGCTGTGCTCCGGGCCCTGGCCTTCGTAACCGTGCGGCAGCAGCAGGGTCAGGCCGGTGATACGGCCCCACTTGGCTTCGCCGGCGGCGATGAACTGATCGATCACGACCTGGGCGCCGTTGGCGAAATCGCCGAACTGGCCTTCCCAGATGCACAGGGTGTTCGGATCGGTGGTGGAGAAGCCGTACTCATAGGCCATCACCGCTTCTTCGCTGAGCAGCGAATCGATGATGGTGGCCTGTTCCGGCGACTCGACCAGCTGGCGCAGCGGCAGGTAGTAGTTGTCGGTCTTCTGGTCGTGCAGGATCGCGTGGCGGTGCGTGAACGTACCGCGGCCCACGTCCTGGCCGACCAGACGCAGGTTGTTGCCTTCGTCGAGGATGGTGGCGTAGGCCAGGTTCTCGGCAAAGCCCCAGTCACCCGGGATCTCGCCGGCGGCCATCTTGCGGCGGTCGTCATAGACCTTGGCCACGCGCGAGTGCAGTTCCACGCCTTCGGGCACGGTGTTGATCATCTGCGCCAGCTGCTTGACCTTCTCCATGCCGACGGCGGTGGAGACCGCGTCGGAGAGCTTGCCGTTGAGCAGCTTGGGCCAATCCACGTACATCTTGCTGGTGGCCGGGGTCTTTTCGACCTGGGCCAGCTCGGTGGTGACTTCACCGGCATCGAGCTTGTTGCGGTAGGCATCGACCAGCGCCTTGCCGCCGCCGGCTTCGATCACGCCGGCAGCTTCCAGCGCCGCGGCGTACAGCTCGCGGGTGGTCTGGTGCTTGCGGATCACCTGGTACATCAGCGGCTGGGTGATCGCCGGTTCGTCGGCCTCGTTATGGCCCCAACGGCGGTAGCACATCAGATCGATGACCACGTCCTTGGCGAACTTCTGGCGGAACTCGAAGGCCAGCTGGGCGGCAAACACCACGGCTTCCGGATCGTCGCCATTCACGTGCAGCACCGGGGCGGCGATCATCTTGGCCACGTCGGTGGCGTAGCGCGTGGAGCGCGTATCCAGCGGATTGGAGGTGGTGAAACCGACCTGGTTGTTGACCACGATGTGCACCGTGCCACCGACGGCGAAGCCGCGGGCCTGGGACATCTGGAACAGCTCCATCACCACGCCCTGGCCGGAGAAGGCCGCGTCGCCGTGGATCAGGATCGGCATCACCTGCTTGCGGGCGGTATCGCCACGACGTTCCTGGCGCGAGCGCACGCTGCCGGCCACGACCGGATCGGCGATTTCCAGGTGCGACGGGTTGAACGCCAGCGCCAGGTGGACGGCGCCACCCGGGGTGGAGACGTCGGCGGAGAAGCCCATGTGGTACTTCACGTCGCCGGCGGAGGCGTGGTCGTCGTGCTCGAACTTGCCTTCGAACTCGTCGAACAGCTTGCGCGGGCTCTTGCCGAGGGTGTTGACCAGCACGTTCAGGCGGCCGCGGTGGGCCATGCCGATCACCACGTCCTTGACGCCATCCTTGCCGGCGTCACGGATGATGGTGTCCATCATCGGGATCAGCGAGTCGCCGCCTTCCAGCGAGAAGCGCTTCTGGCCGACGTACTTGGTGTGCAGGTAGCGCTCCAGACCCTCGGCAGCCGTCAGGCGCTCCAGGGTCCGGCGCTGGGTATCGGCATCCAGGTTGTAGTTGCCACCGGCCAGTTCCAGGCGCTGGTACAGCCACTGGCGCTGCTCGACCTCGGAGATGTGCATGAATTCCGCACCGATCGAGCCGGTGTAGGTCTTCTTCAGGCGCTCCAGCAGGTCGCGCAGTTTCATGCGCGGCTGGCCGGCGACGCCGCCGGTGCTGAACTCACTGCCCAGGTCGCTTTCCGACAGGCTGTGGAACGGCAGGCCCAGATCCGGCGGATTGGTCGGCGCGGTCAGGCTCAGCGGGTCCAGGCGGGCCGCCATGTGGCCACGCGAACGGTAGGCGGTGATCAGGCGGCCGACATTGCGCTCGCGCTCGTCGCCGGCACCGGCGGCAGTGCCGCTCTTGACGGCATTCTTGGCGGCGTCGGCAATGTGGGCGATGACGGCCGAATGCGGAATATCACCGGCTTCGCGGCCCTGGAAGCCGTCGAAGTAGGTCTTCCATTTGGGATCGACACTGTCCGGAGAAACGAGGTACTGCTCGTACAGATCCTCGATATAGGAGGCGTTGCCGCCGGCGAGCTGCGAAGATTGCGCAAACTGCTTCAGTTGATTGTCCACGATGGAGAGTCGGATTCGCTTGTGGGGTAAGGCTTCGATGATCCGGCAGGGAAAAGTGAATAGCCCTGCGCGGGCGGTATCTAACACCCCAAATTGTACCCCCATCGAGACAGGAAGGGGCACCGTACGGGCCAGTGCGGGGACCGCGGTGTCATTCCCAGACAGGTTCGGGAGCGTGGGGTGAGCTACAGGCCCAGTGCGCGCAGTTCGCTGCAATCACGCGAACGTTCCCATACGCGCTGCAAACCGTCCTGCAACGGCCGCGAACGTGCCGGCTGGGACACACCCGCCTCACCGTCGAAGCGGTGGCCACTCAGACGAAAGTAGTAGTCGCCCGCGTCATTGAGCAGGCAGGCCGATGCCGTCGCGCGGTCGATCGGATCGCTCACTTCGCGCACCCGGAAGACGCTCGGCAGGCGCTGCAGCAGGGTCAACAGGGGCGAGCCGGCCTGCCGGATGGCGGCGCTGTCGTGGACGATCAGCCAGGCCTGTTTGTCGTGGCGGGCGGTGGCGTAGCGTCGCAGCGCCTCCAGCACCGGCGGTGCATCAAGCAGGCCGGGGTCGAGCTGGCGGCTGTGGATCCAGAGCTGGCGGCGGGCGCGGTGGACCAGTGCGGTGGTGATCGCCACGGCGTCCTCGGCCCGGTCGATCGCGACCGCTCCGGACAGGGTCAGGCGCATGTGCTGGTGGGCGATACCGGCCTCGTCGAACACCTCGCCCTCCGGCAGGAAGCCCTGCCGGGTGTAGAACACGCGGGCCGGCAGCTGCGCATGCAGCCCGACCTCGCGCCAGCCACGGGCCCGGGCCTGATCGATCAGGGCCTGCAGCAGGGCGTCGCCGACGCCTTTGCCGCGCCAGGCGGCCAGCACCGCCATCCGGCCGATCCGCCCATCCGGGGTGAGCCGGCCGGCACCGATCGGCGCGCCGTCGGTGTCCCGGGCCAGCACGTGCACGCTGAGGGGATCGAGCGCGTCGATCTCCAGCTCGGCCGGTACCTGCTGTTCGTCGACGAACACGGTGAACCGCACCCGGTGCAGCGCCGCGTGCTGCGCCGGGTAATCGACCACGTCAACCTGGAAACCGGAGGCGGCCATGGCGGGCGGGCGGATCAGCCGCGCGGGGGCTCGTCCTTGCCGTCAGTCTCGTCGCTGTCATCGAAATCGACGATCACTTCGATGCCGTCGTCATGGATGGTGACCTCGTGCACGTCGGCCTGGATGGCCTCGTCATCGATGACCTCGACCGCGTCGGTGCCGTCGACGATGTCGTACTCGGCGACGTAGTCGTCTTCATCCTCCAACCCGGCATCGTCCACCAGCTGGTAGAAGCCGCCGGCGACCAGCGCCTGCACGGCATCACGGCCCTTGGCCGAGAGCTTCTGGTACAGCGCCGCGCCGATCTGTTCGGTGCCGGCCAGTACCTGGGCATCCTTGACCGGCAGGGCGAAGTCCAGGCCGCTGCAGTACAGGCTGGCGCCACGCTTGGCACGGCGCCAGGCCAGGCGCGCCCACGGGTGGCGCTGCAATTCCACGCCCGCGCCCAGCGCGGCTTCGATCTCCTCGCGCGGCAGCGGTTCGCCGTGCGCCATCACTTCCCCGGCGGCGCGGTAGGTGGTGATGAAGCGGCCGAACCAGTCGCCGAGCTTGTCCGGGTCGTTCATGCGGATCGCATTGAGCGCTTCGACCACGCGATTCATCGAGACCACGTCGATCTCGTTCGGGTCCTGCGGCACTTTCAGGTCCGGATCCTGGTAACGGATGGACTCGTCGGCACCGTCAATCAGGGTATCGAGGTAGTCGCTGATCAGCTCGGCCGAGGCCGGGGCACGCATGCCGAAGGAGAAGGTCAGGCAGGGGTCTTCGGCGACGCCGTTGTGCGGCACGTTCGGC
The DNA here is from genome assembly GCA_003484865.1 of Stenotrophomonas sp. Lineage (GTDB taxonomy): Bacteria > Pseudomonadota > Gammaproteobacteria > Xanthomonadales > Xanthomonadaceae > Stenotrophomonas. The sequence continues at coordinate 9,041 of DMZT01000468.1, read as the reverse complement.
GGCAGGTAGAGCATGTCGCCCGGGGCCAGCACCCAGTCGTGGGTCGGCTTGAAGCGGCGCAGCAGCTTGAGTTCGACGTCGTCGCGGAAGTCCAGCGGCGGGCGCTTGCCCTTGATGGATTCGCTGGCATCGATCTGCCAGCGGCGGTGGCCGTAAGCCTGCAGCAGGAAGACGTCGTACTGGTCGACATGCGCCCCGACCGAGCCGCCGGTGGCGGCGAAGCTGATCATCACGTCATCCATGCGCCAGCGCGGCAGGAAGTTGAAGTGGCTGATCAGGGCGCGCACGTCGGCGTCCCACTTGTCCACGTCCTGGACCAGCAGGGTCCAGTCGTGGTCGGGCATGCCCGGGAACTCTTCTTCCTGGAACGGGCCGGTACGCACGCTCCAGCCATCGGTGGCGCGGTCGTGGGTGATCAGGCGCGACAGGGCGCCTTCCTCGCAGGCCAGGCCGGCGAGGTCTTCGGGCTGGACCGGCGTTTCGAAATCGGGGAAGGCGCCGCGGATGAGCAGCGGGCGCTTCTGCCAGTAGTCGCGCAGGAAGGTGGCGGCGGGCATGCCCAGCGGAAGGCCGGGGCGGGCCTGGATGTCGATGACGGGGGTTTTGGTCTTGCGTGCGGCCATGGGGGAGATCCTTGCAGCGTATAGACGGGTATTCGGGGGCGCGACGGTGCCGTGCCCATGCCTTCAGATCGCCTTGGCCAGGTCCGCCGCCAGGCCGATGTAGCCGCCCGGGGTGAGGGCGCGCAGGCTCTGCTTGGCGTCGGCCGGCAGCTCCAGGGATTCGACGAAGGCCTGCATCGACTCGGTGGTGATGCCCTGGCCACGGGTGAGGGCCTTGAGCTGTTCGTAGGGGTTGGGCAGGCCGTGGCGGCGCATGACGGTCTGCACGGCTTCGGCCAGTACTTCCCACGCGGCGTCCAGATCGGCGTCCAGGCGTTCCGGGTTCACGGTCAGCTTGCCCAGGCCCTTGGCCAGCGAGTCCAGGGCGACCTGGGTGTGGCCAAAGGCCGTGCCGACCGCACGCAGCACGGTGGAGTCGGTCAGATCACGCTGCCAGCGGCTGATCGGCAGCTTGGCGCTGAAATGCTCGAACAGGGCGTTGGCGATGCCGAAGTTGCCTTCGGCGTTTTCGAAATCGATCGGGTTGACCTTGTGTGGCATGGTCGACGAGCCGACTTCGCCTTCCTTGAGCTTCTGCTTGAAGTAGCCCAGCGAGATATAGCCCCAGACGTCGCGGGCCAGGTCGATCAGGATGATGTTGGCGCGGCGCGCGGCATCGCCGATTTCGGCGACGTTGTCATGCGGTTCGATCTGGGTGGTGTACGGGTTGAACACCAGGCCGAGGCTTTCCACGAAGCGCTGGGCGAAGGCCGGCCAGTCCACGTCCGGGTAGGCGATGACGTGGGCGTTGTAGTTGCCCACCGCGCCGTTGATCTTGCCGGTCAGCTCCACCGCGGCGATCTGGCGGCGCTGGCGCTCCAGACGGGCCACCACGTTGGCCACTTCCTTGCCCAGGGTGGTCGGCGAGGCGGTCTGGCCGTGGGTACGCGACAGCATCGGCTGGGCCGCCTGGGCGTGGGCCAGGGCGCGCAGCACGCCGGCGATGTTGTCCAGCGACGGCAGCAGCACCTCGCGGCGGGCCTGCTCGAGCATCAGGCCATAGCTGAGGTTGTTGATGTCTTCGCTGGTGCAGGCGAAATGCACGAACTCCAGCGCCGGGCCCAGCTCGGCATCGGCGGCGAGCTGTTCCTTGATGAAGTACTCCACGGCCTTGACGTCATGGTTGGTGGTGCGCTCGATCTCCTTCACCCGCGCGGCGTGGGCCGGGGCGAAGTCGTCGGCCAAGACGCGCAGGCGGGCGGTGGCGGCAGCCGAGAACGGGGCCAGTTCGACGATACCCGGCTCATTGGCCAGTGCCAGCAGCCATTCCACTTCCACCTTCACGCGGGCCTTGATCAGGCCGTATTCGGAGAAGATCGGGCGCAGGGCGTCGACCTTGCCGGCGTAGCGGCCATCGAGCGGGGACAGGGCGAGCAGGGCGAATTCGGACATGGCAGGGCGCAGGTCGTTGGCAGCGGGGGCCGTCATTCTACGCTGCCCCGGCGTCCTCGGCCTGTGCCATGCGCACCGTCACCGCCTGGATCCGGTGCCCGGCCATGCGCTTGATCGTGAACAGGTGCCCGTCGATCTCCAGCTGCTCGCCTTCCTCGGGCAGGCGCTGGAGCTGGTGCACGATCAGCCCGCCGACCGAATTCAGATGGTCGGGCGCGCTCAGGTCATGGCCCAGCAGGCGCTCCAGCCGAAAGATGGAGGTCGAGCCGGCCACCAGCAGGGTGCCGTCCGCGCCGCGGGTCGGGGCGTCCTTGACGATATGCGGGTGCTCGTCTTCGATATCGCCGACCACCACTTCCAGCAGGTCTTCCAGGGTGAAGTAGCCCAGGATGCGGCCGTGTTCTTCCACGCACAGTGCCAGGTGGGTGGTGCCGGTGCGGAAACGCTCCAGCACCAGCGGTACCGGGGTCTCCAGCGCGATCAGGTTGGCCGGGCGCAGCAGCGGGCGCAGATCGTCGGTCGGATGGCCGCGGGCGATCTCCACCAGCAGGTCCTTCATGTGCAGGATGCCGAGCACTTCCTCGCCGTCGCGGTCGAACCACGGGTAGCGGCTGTAGCGGCTCTCGGCGAACTCGGCCATCACGTCGGCCAGGCTCATCCCGTCGCGGAACGAACGCATATGGTCGCGCGAGCGCATCAGGTCGCCGGCCACCAGTTCGGGCAGTTCCAGCGCGTGGCTCATCAGCGTGAGGTCCTGGTCCGGCGCGCTGCCGGTGGGCTGCTGGCGGCCCACGATGAGCTTGAGTTCCTCGCGTGAATAACGGTGCGAGGTGTGCTCCACATCACCCCAGCCGGCCAGGCGCAGCAGCGCGTTGGCGCTGTTGTTGAGCAGCCAGATGGCCGGATACATCGCCCAGTAGAACAGGTACAGCGGTGCGGCCGTCCACAGCGACATTGCTTCCGGGCGGCGGATCGCCATCGATTTGGGGGCCAGTTCGCCGAGCACGATGTGCAGGAACGAGATGATGCTGAAGGCGATGATGAAAGCGGTCAGGCGCGAGGCTTCCGGGGTCAACCCCAGCGTATCGAACAGCGGTTGCAGCAGGTGCGCGAACGCCGGTTCGCCGACCCAGCCCAGGCCCAGCGAGGACAGCGTGATGCCCAGCTGGCAGGCGGACAGGTACGCATCCAGGTGCGCGTGCACGTTGAGCAGCAGGCGCCCACGCCAGCCGTGGTTCTCGGCCAGGCCGACGGCCTGGGTGTGGCGCAGCTTGACCAGGGCGAACTCGGCGGCCACGAAGAAGCCGTTGAGCACCACCAGCAGCAGGGCCAGTACCAGCAGCAGGAGGTTGCCGATCATTCGCGGCCCCGCAGCGGCGCTGCCAGGGGCGAAGGGGTACCCGCGGTCGCCGGGGCGGCGAGGGCGGTCATCGATGCGTGCGCGGCGGCACGCCCGGTACTACTGTCGGGATCGTCACCCATGGGGGCGGCAGGCTGTCTGAATGGAAGCGGATCCCGAGTCTAGCCGATCACTCACGGTCTTGGGTTTCAGCGGTGCTTGAGAGTATCGTGCTCAGAGCCGCCAGCCAGGGAATCAGGCCCGTTGCCAGCCGCAGGTTCCCTTTCATCCACGAAAGACGTGCGGAGTTGAAGCAATGAGCAAGGGTTTCAGGATTGAACACGACAGCATGGGCGAGCTGCAGGTGCCCGGCGATGCGTTGTGGGGCGCGCAGACCCAGCGCGCCGTCGATAATTTCCCGGTGTCGGGCCAACGCATGCCGCGTGGTTTCATCCGCGCGCTCGGCCTGGTCAAGGGCGCTGCGGCGAACGTCAATGTCGAGCTGGGCCATCTGCCGCGCAACATCGGCAAGGCCATCGAAGCCGCTGCGGCGGACGTTGCCGACGGCCGCCACGACGCGCACTTCCCGATCGATGTGTACCAGACCGGTTCGGGCACCTCCTCGAACATGAATGCCAACGAGGTCATTGCCACGCTCGCCAACCGCGCGGGCAAGGCCGGCAAGACCGCGGTGCATCCCAACGATCACGTCAACCAGGGGCAAAGCTCCAACGATGTGATTCCTACCGCGCTGCGTGTCTCCGCGTTGCTGGGCGTGCATGAGCAGCTGCTGCCTTCACTGGTGCACCTGCGCAAGACCATCGACAAGCGCGGCCGTGCGCTGCGCAAGGTGGTCAAGACCGGTCGCACCCATCTGATGGACGCGATGCCGCTGACCTTCGAGCAGGAATTCGGTGCGTGGTCGGCGCAGTTGTCTTCGGCCCAGGATCGCATCGAGGACAGCCTCAAGCGGCTGCGGCGCCTGCCGCTGGGCGGCACGGCGATCGGCACCGGCATCAATGCCGACCCCCGGTTCGGCACGCTGGTGGCCAAGCAGCTCAAGCAGCAGACCGGCATCAAGTTCGACAGCGCGGAAAACAAGTTTGAAGGCCTGGCCGCGCAGGACGATGCGGTTGAACTGTCCGGCCAGCTCAATGCGTTGGCCGTGGCGCTGATCAAGATCGCCAACGACCTGCGCTGGATGAATGCCGGGCCGCTGGCCGGGCTGGGCGAGATCGAACTGCCGGCGCTGCAGCCGGGCAGCTCGATCATGCCGGGCAAGGTCAATCCGGTGATCCCCGAAGCCACCGTGATGGTGTGCGCCCAGGTGATCGGCCACCACACCGCGATCACCGTGGCCGGCCAGACCGGCAACTTCCAGTTGAACGTGACGCTGCCGCTGATCGCGGCGAACCTGCTCGATGGCATCAACCTGCTGGCCAACATCACCCGTCTGCTCGCCGATACCGCGATCGCCGGGCTGAAAGTGCGCGAGGATCGCGTCCGCGAGGCACTGGATCGCAACCCGATCCTGGTGACCGCCTTGAACCCGATCATCGGCTACGAAAAGGCGGCGGCGATCGCCAAGCGTGCCTACAAGGAACAACGCCCGGTGCTGGACGTGGCCAAGGAAGACAGTGGCCTGTCCGACGCCGAACTGCGCAGGCTGCTGGATCCGGCGGCCCTCACTGCCGGTGGCATCCATGGCGGCGGTGGCGGGGGCGGTTGAGCGCGCGTATGACCTGAAATAAAAAACGGGCCGAACGGCCCGTTTTTTTGTGCGCGAGTCCCCGCCCAAACTCAGTGGCGAGCGGCCTGCAGATTGCCGAAGGTCTCGGTGTAATCCTTGAACTCGGGGATCTTCGTGATCAGATCCGGCGGGATCGGCTGCATGCCGTCCGGCACCTGGATTTTCACCGAGCGCTTGGCCGGGTCCGGCGGGGCGTCGGTCAGGGTGTTCTGGCGCAGCACCTGCAGCTGGCCGAACATGCCCTGCAGCATCGCCTGCTGCTCCTCATTGAGCGGAATTTCGATCTCATCGATCTTCATGTGCCCGTTGGGCAGGATGATGATGTTCGGCGCAGGTGCGCGGCGCACGGTGACCATGCCGTCGCTGACGGTGATCTTGGGCTTGCTGCGCTCGGCGCGGTGATTGCGGTACTCCTGATCGCAACCGGTGGCGACCAGGCAGAACAGGGCGAACAGCAACAGACTCAGCTTCTTCATGAGCAGGGCAACGCATGCGACGGGAGGGGAGATTGTAGTCCTCCCGCACCGGGAAGGGCCTGCCTGCGACGCATCGTCGCAGGCAGTGCCGGGGTTACTTGCCGCAGTCGTCGATGTCGCTCTGGTCCATCGTCGCGTACGGCTGGAAGGCCGGCAGCGCGGCGGCCAGCGCCTGCTGCCTGGCCATCATGCCGGGCAGCAGCCCGCACAGCCTCTGGGCCTGATCCTCGATCTTCCTGGCTTCTTCATTCACGCGCGCCTCAATGCCCTGGGTGTCGCCGGAGAACATGCCTTTGATCGCTTCGCCGGCCGCCTTCACGCCCAGATTGGCACCGGCCACGCCGATTTCCATGCCGGCGTTGGCGAGCTGCTCGACCTGCTTGCGGTAGTCCAGCAGCAGCGCCCGCTGGTGGGCGTCCACGGTGACCGCCTTGCCGTCGATGAGCAGGTCGCCCTGGGGGCTGATCTCCGCCTTCGGGGTCTTCCCGTTGGCGATGGAAATGTTGCCCTGGCTGATCTCCCGGCGGGCCTTCTCGGTGGCCTCCTGCACGGTCTTGCCGATGCCATCGGTATCCAGCGCGCTGGTCGCCGGGGCGGCGGCGGTCTGGTCGGCGGGCGCCTTGCCCTTGCCACTGTCGGGGGCGGTACAGGCTGCGATCGGCAGGCACAACAGCAGGGCAGGCAGCAGCAGTCGAGTCGTCATGATGCGTATCCGTCAGAGGAGAAGAGAGGCTTACTTGCCGCGCGGCAGTTCAACCCGGCCGCGCACGTTGCTGTGGCGGATATCGCCGCTGCCGCTGCTGGCCACGCGCAGGTCGCCGCCGACATCGCGCGCGGTGACATCGCCCGACCCATGACGGTCCACGGTGACGCTGCCGCCGATATCGCGCAGGTCGGTGTCGCCGGAGCCGACGGTGCCGACGCGCACGTTGCCCTTGGCTTTGCGCACATCGGTATCCCCGGAGCCGACCACGCCGATCTCGACGTTGCCACCGACCGTATCCAGCTCGAAGTCGCCCGAGCCGATCGTGCCGACCTTGGCGTCCCCGCGGATGTTGCGGGCCTTGAAATCGCCCGAACCGACCGAGAGCAGGTTCAGCGCACCGGCACCGTCGAGGATGACATCGCCCGAGCCGACCGCTGCGGTCACCAGGCCTTTGATCTCCTGAAGCTTGATGTCACCCGAGCCGACGTCCGCGCTCAGCGAGTGCGCACCGGTGACGCTGGCATCGCCCGAGCCGACCTTGAGCTGGACCAGGATCGAGTCCGGTACTGTGCCGCGCATGTCCAGGTAGGCATAGCTGCTGCCGCTGATGGTGAGCGTGTTGCGGGCGTCGCGCTGCAGGCGGACGACGAGCTTGTCGCCGACCTTCTGCTGGGTCACGGTCAGTTCGCGCAGCCAATCCGCGTTGGAGGCGCAGGCGCGCCCCCCGAGCTGGGCCGCGCCCGGGCCAGCCTGCAGCACCAGATCGTGCTGGTTCACTTCGAACACCACCGCCTTGGCGCCGGCCAGGTCGAGCTTCAGGTCACGGGCTTCGTTGAACGTGCACTGCGGCTCATTGGCGAGCGCGGTCAGCGGCAGCAACAGCAGGGAAGCAACAGCGAGCGTGCGGATCATGGGCGGTTCCTCGATGAAGGGCAGGGATCAGATTTCGCCGGCGCGGCGGCGCAGGCGGATGGCCAGGAACAGGAACACCACGCCGACGGCGGCACCGATCCACAGTTCCGGCATCGCGAAGGCAGCCAGTTGGTGGCTCGGGCCCAGTTCGTTGACCAGGTTGTCCATGTTGCCGTTGCCGCTGAACATCGACTCGCCGCGGTAGAACTGGTCGCTGGCCGGGACCGCGCTGAGCAGCAGGCGGCCCACGATGTGCTTCCAGAACCAGCCGCCGGTCAGGTCGAACAGGGTCATCACCTTGGTGGTGCTGACGATGATGCCGGCGAACAGCGGCAGCATCACCGCCCACAGGAACGGCTTGGTCTTGGCCCAGGCCGAGCACAGCAGCAGCCAGCCAACGGTCGGCAGGGCCCAGAGCAGGTAGACCGGGATCCAGGACAGGTGACCGGCGAGAATGGTCAGCGGGCTGGCCGGACCCCAGATCAGCAGCATCGGATCGCCGCCGTGGGCGATCACCACGATCGAGATCATCACCAGGAAGCCGAACATGGTCAGGGCCGAGGCGATCACCGCGATGAGCGGGGCGATCAGCAGCGCACTCACGGCCTTGGACAGGACGGTGGACGTATCCGACAGCGGCAATGACTTCCAGAACAGGATGCTGCGGTCGCGACGGTCGTCGTACAGGGCGCCCAGGCAGTAGAAGAACACCACGAAGGCGAGCACGATCAGCGGCCAGCCCGAGCTCAGGATCAGGGTCAGATCCAGGCCGTTGGCCAGGTCATGCAGGTTCTTGGCATCGAGCTTGCTGGTCAGCAGACTCAGGTCCAGGCCGTTGATGCTGACATTTTCGTCGTTGAGGTGGAGGCCGCCGCTCTTGACCGCACGGTGCATGGCCACCAAGCCGAACACGATGCCGAGCAGGCTCATCACCAGCGAGATGCCGCCGGCGATCACCGGCGCATACAGGAACCCGCCGCGGTTTTCCCAGTACTCACGCTTGAGCAGCCACTTGAACGAGCTGGCCTTGCTGATGGGGTGGTTGACGGTGTTCATGCGTAGGTTCCCTTCATGATGGCCACGAACAGATCCGCCAGCCCCGGGCTGCGGATTTCGCCCAAGGGCGTGAGCTGGGCGCGTGGCACCCCGTCGAACAGCAGCACGGTCTTGCCGAAGGGCAGGGCGCGTTCGTCGATCGGCTTGAGTGCGCGCGCGGCCTCGACGGCATCGGCCGACACCAGCACTTCGGTATAGCGCTCGCCGATGTCTTCCATATCGGTGGTGAGCACGATGCGGCCATCGCGGATGAACATCACATCGGTGAGGATGTGCTCGATCTCTTCCACCTGGTGGGTGGTGACGATGATCGTCTTCTGCTCATCGAAGTAGTCCTCCAGCAGACGCTGGTAGAACTCCTTGCGGTACAGGATGTCCAGGCCCAAGGTCGGCTCGTCCAGCACCAGTACCTTGGCATCGATGGCCATCACCAGGGCCAGGTGCAGCTGCACGATCATGCCCTTGGACAGTTCGCGCACGCGCTGCTTGGGATGCAGCTTGGTGGAGGCCAGGAAGCGCTCGCAGCGCGCCCGGTCGAAACGCGGATGGGTGCCGGCGACGAAATCGATGGCCTCGCGCACCTTCATCCAGCGCGGCAGCACCGCCACGTCGGCGATGAAGCACACATCGTTCATCAGGGCGTTGCGCTGCTCGGTCGGGTCCAGCCCGAGCACGCGCAGCTCGCCTTCCACCGAGGTCAGGCCGAGCAGCGCCTTGAGCAGGGTGGTCTTGCCGGCGCCGTTGGGGC
>DMZT01000469.1:2391-3457 GCA_003484865.1 Stenotrophomonas sp. | reverse complement strand
GGTGTCATCCGGCGGCGGCGGCGGCGGCGGCGGTGGTGGCGGCGGCGGAGCGTCGACCAGGGTCACCATGATGTTGCGTTCTTTCTCCGCCACGGCCTTGGGAGCCACAGCCGGGATCAGAAGCATCATGAAGGCGGCGAGATGCAGTGCGATTACAAAAGCGATACCCACGATACGCGGCCAGGAGAGGCCGGTGTCATCGCGTTGTTCGTACCTGTGAACGACTAGTTGTTCCGTCATGCGCCAAGAGCTCATTAGTGGGGCCGGGATACCCGGGGACAGGTAGCCCATGATCAGCGGTGCATGACACCGCAGGAACCTCCAAGCTTATACCAATCCTGAGCGCCTGCGCATCACTTATGCAGGCGTTCAGGCGTTATTCCTACTTACTTCAGGTTGATGATTTTCTTGGCATCCGCCTGGTTCTTCACACCCTTCGCCAGCGCTTGCTGGGCGGCCTGCTTGGCCTCCGGAATGCGACCTTCCGAATGCAGCACGCGTGCCAGATTCAGGTAGGTCTCGCCATCCTTGGAAAGCGGGGCAGCCTTCTGCCACGCTTCGATCGCCTTGTCCGTCTGCTGCGGGTCGGAGTAGTAGTACGCCTGGGCCAGTGCCAGGTATACCTGATAATCCGGCTTCAGGATGTTTTTCTGCAAGCCATCATTGATAACGGCAATGACGTCCTTTTCTTTGTTCTCGCTGTTGGCGTAGATCGAGTACAGCTGCTTGTACTCCCGCTCGTCGGTCAGCTGGCCGGCGGCGTACAGCTTGGCCATGACAGCGCCAGCCTGGTCCATCTGGTCGGCCTGCATGTACATGCTGGCCAGGTTCAACTGCACCTTCTTGTCGTTCGGGTTCTTGGCCGCCAGCGCTTCGGCCTGCTTGACCGCTTCACCGGTCTGGCCGGCTTCGGCCATGGCAGCCATCAGCAACTGGTTCCAGTTGTCCTTCGGCTCGGGCGAGCCGGCGATGGCCTGCTGCAGCACCGGGATGGCCTCGGCGTAGCGCTCGGCCTGGTACAGCGCCTGGCCCTTGGCGATCAGCTCTTCGGGCTTGTTCGACTTGG
>DMZT01000469.1:0-2351 GCA_003484865.1 Stenotrophomonas sp. | reverse complement strand
TGTTCGACTTGGTCTCGGCGAAGTACTTGTCCAGCGTCGCCAGGCCTTCGTTGATCTGGTCGTCCTGCAGCTGCAGCTGACCCAGCATCAGCATCGACTGGTAGTGGCCGTTGTTGTCCAGGCCACCGAGCTGCAGCACCTGCTCGAGGTACTTCTTGGCAGCGGCGACGTCATCAAGCTGGTAGGCCGCCTGCGAGGCGAGCTGCGCGGCGAGCGACTTGTCGTAGGCGTTGGCAGCGGGATTGGCCAGGATTTCGTCGGCCTGCGCGCGCGTCTCCGGGAACTTCTGGTCGTTGTAGCTGTCAATCATTTTCTGCAGCTTCGGACCGACCTTGGCCGAGGACTTCTGCTCCGGCTCCTGGCGGGTCGCCTGCGGGTAGAGCACTTCGGCCTTGGCCTGCTTCTTCCCGCCACGCGCGCCACGCTCCGACGAGCGGGCCTGGGCGAAGGCATCGGTGATCATGGCGCCACTTACAGCGGTCGCGATGAGGACGGAAAGGACGGCTTGCTTGTGGTTGCTGAAAATCATCTTTCACCTCGATCGAACCGCCGCAGCGGCATCAAAACGGACTGTCAGAAAAATCTGAGCCGCCAAACGTATCAGAAACTGATGGCGTGAGAAATCGTTTCCGATGCTGCAATACAGCATCTTTGACTCGTATCCGGACGCGTCAACCGCACTTTGGCCTGCGCCCGGCCGCCTGGGCTTGTTGGTATACACCACTCAGGGACGGCGCGTCTCGCTGAAGTTCACGGATACGGTTGGCAGGATCGGGGTGGGTGGACAGCCATTGGGGCGAGCGACCCCCACTGGCGGCCATCATGTTCTGCCACAGATCCACTGCCTGGGCGGGGTTGAAACCGGCCTCGGCCATCAGCCGCTGACCCACGATATCGGCCTCGCTTTCCTGCGTCCGCGAGCCGGGCAGCAGGAACGCGGCTTGGGCGCCGGCGCCGCCGAGCTGGCTGACCGTACTGGCCGCACCCTCACCGTAGGCCGCACCGGCAAGTGCCCCGAGCACCGACAGGCCGGTCTGCGCGCCCATCTGGCGGGTGATGCGCTCTTCGTGGTGGCGGGAGATGACGTGCCCGATCTCGTGACCGATCACCGCGGCCAGCTGATCCTGGTTTTTGGCGACCGTGAAGATGCCGGTATTGACCCCGACTTTGCCACCGGGCAGGGCGAACGCGTTGGGCTCCTTGTCGACCATCAACGCCGTCTCCCACCGTACGCCACGGTACTGTGGCGGCAACTGGGCGACCAGCGCATTGACCACGCACTGCACGTAGGCGGTCTGCTTCGGGTCCTTGCTGAGGGTTCCCTTGGACTTGGTCTCGGTGAACGCCTGCGCGCCCAGCTGGTCCAGTTCCGCCTGCGAAACACCGCCGACCATCTGGCGGCGGCCGGTGGGTGAGGTCGTGGTGGCGCACGCGCTCACCAGCATGGCGATGGCAATTCCCAACAGCACTGGTTTCATGTGCGATCCCCCGTGTTCATGTGCGCAGTGTGGAACGCGGCCACGTAAATTTTCGTCAAGCCGCGTGATCGATCAATGGAGGCCCAGAAACATCAGCGCGACCAGGGCAATGCCGTTGTTCAAGGCATGCGCGGCGATCGGCGCCCACAAGGTTCCGGTGCGTTGGTAGAGCCAGGCGAAGGCCGCGCCCATGCCGCCATAGACGAGCCATAGCTGTGCGATTTCCCACGGGCCGTTGGCGCTGGTGCCGGGGATTTCATGTACCAGGGCGAACGCCAGGCTGCTCAGGACGATGCCCAACACCGGGCGACCGGCCTGCCACAGGCGACCGAACAGGACACGGCGGAACAGCAGCTCTTCATAGGCCGGCGCGAGCACCACGGCAAACAGCGCGAGGAACCAGGGGAAGCGCGTGATCGCCTGTTCCATCAGGGCCAGGTTGGTCGGCACCGGTTCGATGCCGCCCTGCTTGGCCAGCCATGCGATCAGATTGCTGCCGATGATCACACCGGTGGCGACCAGCAGCGTCCACCCCCATGTCGAGGGGCGGCGTGCCGCCTGGAAGGACAGCGTACGTTCGGCGGGCGTGGCCCGGCGACGGAAGAAATACAGCACCAGCGCGGCACCACCGGTGGCAACGAGCGCCATCAGGATCTGGGCCAGCGCCCCGGGTTGGCCCAATTGCTGGGCAAGACCGGCAACGGCCGAAGCATCCGCACCGTCGCGAGCGGCCTGGTAGCCAACGATCGCCCCGCGGTACAGCCCCCAGGCCAAGCCGCTGATCAGGCTCAGCGACAGCAGCACCAGCACGCCAATGCCCAGGTCGATGAAGAAGCCCGCGAGCGGGGAACCCGGCTTGCGCGGCAATGACGG
>DMZT01000467.1 GCA_003484865.1 Stenotrophomonas sp. | reverse complement strand
CGCACCACTGGCCCCGGGCGATCGGCCCGGCGCCGGCAACCCCCGCACCGCAACATGTCAGCCCGATCGGCCAGTGCTAGGATCGACCTCACCTGAATCGATCTAAATTCAACGCCATGACAAAAACGGGGACGGTGCGGTGGTTGGGGCTCGCGGTAGGGGCGATGTTGGTGGCCAGCACTGCCACAGCGGCACCGGCCAAGGTCGGCGAACGCGCCTATGCGGCGGTCGATCCGTTCATCGGCACGGCCGGGGAGGGGCACACCTATCCCGGCGCGACCGTTCCGTTCGGCATGGTGCAGCTCAGTCCGGACACCCGTATCCAGCCGCGCGAGAAGGCGTATGGCTGGGCGGCGGGCTACCGGCATGACGACAGCAGCATCGTCGGCTTCTCGCACACGCACTTCTCCGGCAGCGGCCATTCCGATCTGGGCGATGTGCTGCTGATGCCGGTGCGCACCGATGCCAGCCTGGAGCGGGGCGACCCCGACAAACCCGGCAGCGGCTATACCTCGCGCTTCCGCCACGACGACGAGCGCGCCGAACCAGGCTACTACGCCGTCACCCTGGATGATCCGAAGGTGCGCGCCGAGCTGACCACCAGCACCCGCGTCGGCGTGCATCGCTATACCTATCCGGCCAACCAGCCCGCACGCGTGCTGCTGGACCTGCGCACCAGCCTCTACGACTACCCGGGCAAGATCATGTGGTCACGCCTGCGCGCCCGCGAGGACGGCACCATCACCGGCTTCCGTGAGACCCGCGGCTGGGCACCGGGCCGGCAGCTGTATTTCGCGATGCGCTTCTCGCGGCCGCTGACCGGTCACGCATTCCACAACACCGAGACCGACATCGCCTACAAGGGCTTCCCGCCGCCGGGTCACCAGAGCCCGGCCCAGCGTGCGCAGATTGAAGGGCGCCAGCTGGTCGGCACCTTCGATTTCGGCAAGCTGGATACACCGCTGGTGGTGACGGTGGCGATTTCCTCGGTCAGCGAGGCCGGTGCGATCGCCAACCTGGAAAGCGAAGTGCCCGGCTTCGATTTCGACCGTGTCCGCGCCGAGGCGAAAGCGCAGTGGACGCAGGCACTGTCGGTACTGGATATCGACGGCCCCGAGCACGACCGCCGCAGCGCCTACACCGCGCTGTACCACAGCCTGCTCGGGCCGACCGTGTTCATGGACAGCGATGGCCAGTACCGCGGCTCGGACAATGCCGTGCACCGCGCCGAGGGCTATACCAACTACTCGACGTTCTCGCTGTGGGACACCTACCGCGCCCTGCATCCACTGCTGACCCTGGTGCAGCCGGAAAAACGCAACAGCGATTTCATCAATTCGCTGCTCGCGCACCAGCACAACAGCGCCTACGGGATGCTGCCGGTATGGGCGTTCCACGGCCAGGAGACCTGGTGCATGATCGGCTACCACGCCGTGCCGGTGATCGCCGATGCCTACCTCAAGGGCATCCGCGGGTTCGATGAGAACAAGGCGTTGGCGGCGATGGTGGCCACCGCCAATTACGGCCCGTACGATGGCATCGCGCAGTACCGCGAGCTGGGCTGGGTGCCGATCGATGAAGAAGGCGAGGCGGCCAGCAAGACACTGGAATATGCGTTCGACGACTGGACCATCGCGCGCATGGCCAAGGCCATGGGCAACACGAAGGTTGCCGGGGAGTTCGAGAAGCGCGCCACGAACTGGCGCAATGCCTATGACAAGGACACTGGCTTCATGCGGGCGCGCAAGCGCGATGGCAGCTTCCGCACGCCGTTCGACCCGAGCGCCAGCGGCTACGGCACGGATTACACCGAAGGCAACGCCTGGCAGTACTCCTGGTATGTGCCGCACGACGTGGCCGGCCTGGCCGCCGCGCACGGGGGCAGCGACGCGCTGCTGGCCCGTCTGGACCAGGTGTTCGAGGCCAAGGTCGACCCCTCGATCTTCGAGCATATGGAAGACATCACCGGCCTGATCGGCTGGTACGCGCACGGCAACGAGCCCAGCCACCACGTGGCCTATCTGTATGCCCATGCCGGGCAGCCGTGGCGCACCCAGGCGCGCCTGAAGCAGATCATGGACACCCAGTACGCCGACCGTCCCGATGGCCTGGCCGGCAATGACGACCTGGGCCAGATGTCGGCCTGGTACGTGTTCACCGCACTGGGCTTCTACCCGGTGGCCCCGGGCAGCGGCGAATACATCATCGGTCGTCCGTTCCTGCCCAAGGCGGCACTGCACCTGCCCAACGGCAAGACCTTCACCATCGTCACCGACGGGCTGGGCAAGGGCCATGACTACGTCGGCTCGGTGACCCTCAATGGCCACCCGCTGCAGCGCACCTTCCTGCGCCACGACGAGATCCTGGCCGGCGGCGAGCTGCGCTTCACGCTCCAGGCCGAGCCGAACATGGCCTGGCCGGGGCAGGGCGCCGAGCAGCCGTACTCGATGTCCCGCTGACGAGCCTCTGGACCCTCCTTCTGGCCAAAATGGGATTTATGTCCAATTTGGCCAGAAGGGGTATAGTGGGCCCATCCCGTCCTGGAGCGTGCCATGACCCTGCCACTGGATCTGCCCGGCCTTGAGAAGGCCACGGCCTCGTCGGTGAAAACCCGCGGTTGGCCCAGCCTGATGCGCACCGTTCGCGAAAAGCAGGCCCTGGTGATCACCAACCACAATCATCCCGAAGCGGTGATAGTGGACATCAAGACCTACCAGGAACTGCTGGCCAAGGCCGCCGGCGGCGACCTCGATGAGCGCATGGGCGAGCTGGAACGCCTGCGCGCCGCGTTCGATACCACCCTCGCCAGCCTGGGCCGCGATGGTGGGCTGGGCAAGGTACTGGGGCAGCCGATCCGACGCGGCCGCAAGGTCGCCCTCGGCAGTCCGCTCTGACCAATGGGACGGATTCTGGTGCTGGCCGGTGTCAATGGCGCCGGCAAGAGTTCGCTGCTGGGCATGTGGCTGGAAGAAGAAGGCCTGACATGGTTCAACCCGGATACGTTCACCCGCCGCCTGGTGGAGACGGGGTGGTCGTTGGGCGAGGCCAACGCTGCGGCCTGGAATGAAGGCGCGCGCCGGCTGCGGCAGGCGATCGACGAGGGCACCGACTTCGCGTTCGAAACCACGCTGGGCGGCAACACCATCCCGCGTCTGCTGCGTGAGGCGTGCGAGCAGCACGACGTGGCGATCTGGTTCTGCGGCCTGCAGAGCGTGGAGCTGCACATGGAACGTGTCGCGGCCCGGGTCAGCCGCGGCGGGCATGACATCCCCGCCGACAAGATCCGTGCCCGCTACGATTCCTCGCGCGAAAACCTGCTGGCCCTGCTGCCGCACTTGGCCGAGCTGCATGTCTACGACAACAGCGCCCCGGCCGATGCCGATGGCGCCGAACCGCTGCCGGTGCTGCAGCTGGATCGCAACGGGCTGCACTATCCTGCCTCGGCGATCGAGCTGCTGCAGACCCCGGACTGGGCCAAGCCGATCGTGATGCGGGCCATGGAGCTGCATACCCCTGCGTAAGCGTTACTGCAGGGGCCGGAGCAGCAACAGCACGCTCAGCGTCAGCATGAAGACCGCGATGCCCGCGTCCAGCCAGCGCCACGCCCTGGCATGCGCGAACCACGGTTGCAGCCAGCGCGCCCCGACGCCCAGCAGGGTGAACCACGACACGCTGGCCAGGCACGCGCCTGCCGCGAACAGCCAGCGGGCGTCGCCCGGGTAGCGGGTCGAGAGGCTGCCGAGCAGCACCATCGTGTCCAGGTAGACGTGCGGATTGAGGAAGGTGAATGCCAGGCAGACCAGCAGCGTGCGCCGCCATCCCGCCTGCATGTCAGAAGCTGCATCGAGCCCGCCACCGCCGGACCAGGCCCGGCGCGCTGCCATAAGGCCGTATACCGCGAGAAAGGCCGCCCCACCGAAGCGCAGGACCTCGAGCAGCAATGGGAAACGCGCCACGGCTGCGCCGATGCCGGCCACCCCCAGCAGTATCAGGGCGATGTCGCCGGCTGCGCAGACCGCGACCACCAGCGCGACGCGCTGCTGTTTCAGGCCCTGGCGGAGCACGAAGGCGTTCTGGGCGCCGATGGCGATGATGAGACCGGCGCCTGTGAGAAATCCGGCGAGGGCGGCAGCTGGCTGCATGGGGAAATCCACGGAAGGGGCGTGCAGGGTGGCCGCAGGAGGCGGATAAGCCCAGCTACATTTCCTGTGGCACGATAAGCATTCCTGATGCCGAGATCGCCATGAGCCTGCTCCATCCCCAACTCGCCGCGTTCTTGGCCGTCCTGGAGGAGGGCAGCTTCGAGGCCGCCGCGCGGCGGCTCAACCTCACCCAGTCCGCGATCTCCCAGCGGATCAAGGCGCTGGAGGACCGTCTCGGCCAGGTCCTGATCGTGCGCCAGGCACCGTGCCGCCCCACACCTGCCGGTGAGCAGCTGCTGCGCCGGGTACGTCCGATGCAGACCCTGGAAGAAGAGGTGCTCGCCGATTTCCTGCCGGATGCGGAGGTGCAGCATCGCAACGTCTGCCTGGCGGTCAACGACGACTCGCTCGAAACCTGGTTTCTTCCCGCGCTGGCCGCGTTGCATGCTGCGCATGGCTATACCTTCGACCTGCGCGTGGACGACCAGGACCACACGCTGGATCTGCTGCGAGACGGCTCGGCACTGGGCGCGGTGACGGCGGATGCCAAGGCCCTGCAGGGCTGCAATGTCCATCCGCTGGGCACGATGCGCTATCTGGCGATCGCGGCGCCGGCATTCAAAGCGGCGTATTTCGGTGTGGGCGTGAGCGCGGCATCCCTGGCCACTGCCCCGATGATCGTCTTCAACCGCAAGGATGGGCTGCAGGCGCGGTATCTACGCACCGTTACGCGCGCCACGCTGTCCCCGCCGGTGCACTACCTGCCTACGTCGACGGGTTTTGTCGAGGCCGCTGCACTTGGGCTGGGCTGGTGCCTGGTGCCCGAGTCGCTCGCCTCCACTGCGCTGCAGAGAAACGCCGTGGTCGAGCTTGATCCAGCGCGCTGGATCGACGTGCCGCTGTACTGGCAGCACGCCGCGATCCGCTCGACCACGCTTCAGGGCATCACGGCTGCCATGCGGGACGCGGCAGGCAAGGTGCTCCGCGATCCGTAACGGGGCCGGCGCGTTTCAGCCGACGGGCTCGTGGATCGGGCATCCATTGAATCGGGAGCGGAACTGACGCGAGGCGGCCATTACCACGCGGCGTGCACGATTCAGTCCGCCGAGAGGACGATGCTCGGCCAGCGCGTGCCACGGCGCGAACGCGAGCGCATCCTCGACGCCCGGCGAGGTGTCAGGCTGCCACGCCTCCTGCTGCGCCACGCTCAGGCGTGCAACCGGCAGGAACGGGCTGTCCGCCTCGGCCCAGGCAACCGACGCATCTTCGATCGGCATGCGCTCCACATCGCGGCACAGCTGCATGCGCAGCTCCCATTCGACCGGATTGGGCAGGTCGGTGAAGAAGGCCACCACCGCGTCGCGCTGCGCATCCTCGTCCGAGCCGATTTTGTCGCCGGTCAGTGCGAGCAGGGCAGGTGAGACCGGTGCCAACGAAAACTTGGCCATGTACGGACCGTAGAGAAACGGCACCTGGCTGAAGAAGGTCTCCCCCAGCGGATGGTGCTGCGGCTCCCCGCCCATGCCTTTGAGCAGGGCGCTCTGGCCACCGACCGCCTCCAGCGCCGCCTCCGCACCCCGCAGCGTGGCGGAGATCATCCGTTTGGTACGCGGCATCCGTTCGGTGGTCGCGGCAAGCAGCTTGGCCGAGCGCAGGAAGCCGGCCACGCCGGGCGTGTTGAATGCGGGACCGTTGACCATCAGGAAGTCCTGCGTGTGCTGCTCCTCGGCGCCTTCCGCACGCGCGCCGTCCACGCCGATCACCTTGAGCGCCATCGCGCGCGGGGTGGAGACCGAATCGGGAAGCTGCTCGGCCGGCGGCGAGGACAATCGCACCCGCGCGTCGTAGCTGCCGGGCCGCGCAAACAGGCCGTGGCGCAGCTCGGCCGGCAACCCGTCCAGTACGCGCAGCCGGCCCTTCAACAACCCTTGGCCCTTGGCGTGCACCGCGCGGTGGGCGTGGCCTTCCTGCTCGGCCACCGTCAGCGCCATGCGCGCAAACACCTCGGTCAACTCACGGATATGCGTCGCCTCATCTTCGTCGGCATGCTCGAGCGAGGCGTGGTAAAGAACGGGTGGGGGCAGTGACATGCAGGCTCCTGTTGTGATCAACGGCGGCGATCAAGCGCGGAAAGGGCAACGCGCTGCGCGGGGAGGACGGCTCCCCGCACAATGCAATGCCGGAGGGGAAACGGGAAGGTCAGGCCGCGGCGGCCTTGGCATTGCCGCCGCCGGCCAGGGCCAGCAGCGTCAGCTTCTCGTCGGTGTCCTTCTCCTCCTTGAGCGTTTCCAGCAGCAGCGGTACGGCCGCCTTGTAGCCCAGCTGTTTGGCCAGCGCGGCAATGGTGCCGTAGGAGGCGATTTCGTAATGTTCCACCTTCTGCGCGCCACCGATCAGCGCGGCGTCGCGCACCGGGCCTTCCTCGATACCGTCGATCGCCTCTTTGCCTTCCTCGACCAGGCCTTCCATCGCGGCGCATTTGATGCGCTTGAGCCGGATCCCCAGCAGTTCCACCACCTGGTCGATGCGCTCGATCTGGCCTTGGGTCTCTTCCAGGTGCGTCGTGAACGCGGCGGCCAGGTCAGGACTGGAGGCGGCGCGGGCCAGTCGGGGCAGCGCCTTGGTCAGCTGCTTCTCTGCACTGTAGATATCCGAGAGCTCGTGGATGAACAGGTCTTCTGCGGTCTTGATCGCCATGGAGGTGCTGCCGGTGGGTTTGAGTGTCCGACGCTAGGCGCGTGGGTGTTAGTCCGGTGCGCTTTGTTGTGAAGGGCCCCTGCACGCGCGCTCAGGGCGCGTCGGGCCACGCCTTCAGCAGGGGCAGCGGATCGTAAGCGCCGTCGGCACGGTAGATGCCCCAGTGCAGATGCGGCGGCGTGCCCTTCGCGTTGCCGGTATCGCCGACGTAGCCCAGCACGTCGCCCTGCTCGATGATGTCGCCACGCGCCAGGCCTTCGCGCCAGTCATCCAGATGGGCGTAGTAATAGCGCTCGCGTGCCGGCCCCATCACCCAGACCTGACGCCCGCCCAGACCGCTCTCGCGGATATCGGCAACGATTCCCGGGGTGGCGCTGCGCACCTCGGTGCCCCGCTTGGCGAAGATGTCCACGCCGGCGTGCGTGCGGTCGCGTCCACGCGGTGCGCCGAACGTATTGGCCACCTGGCGTGCGGCCACGCCCGCCACGGGGACGGGCAGCGCGGTGGGTGCAGGCATCTGTGACAGGCGCCAGAGTGCCCGCGGTGATTCGGCGATGGGGCTGTTCCACACCACCC
>DMZT01000470.1 GCA_003484865.1 Stenotrophomonas sp. | reverse complement strand
CCAGCGGCCGGCACTACTACCCGGGCCGCTCGTGCTGAACGGATGCCGGATGCGCGCGATGCGCATCATCCGCGCCACACGCGCGCGCTGCTAGATTCGGCTTGTTACCCCTTCAGTACGAGCGGACCCGCATGAAGAAGTTCTCCCTGGCATTGATCGCACTGGCCGGCATCTCGGCCGTCCCGGCCGCGCAGGCCGCCGGCAACATTGACTGCGAGCTGCACTACAACCTCGCCGGCTGGTCGGTGCTGTACAAGACCGCCTCGGGTACCGGCACCATCCAGTGCGACAACGGCACCCGCATCCCGGTCAAGATCACCGCCAAGGGCGGCGGGCTCACCGTGGGCAAGTCGAAGATCGTCGACGGCAAGGGCAAGTTCTCCGGCGCCTACTCGGTCAACGACCTGATCGGTTCCTACGCGGCTGTTGAAGCGCACGCCGGCGCCGACAAATCCAGCAATGCGCAGGTGATGACCAAGGGCGATGTATCGCTGGCCCTGGCCGGAACCGGCAAGGGCTGGGATCTGGGCGTGGGCGTGGGGCGGTTCACCATCGAACGCCGTTGAGGGGGTAGGACCACGCCTTGCGTGGCTGCACCGCTCAGCCCCAACAAAAAACCCCGGCCGAAGCCGGGGAAACTGTCTTGCTGCGAGGGTGTTGCCTTGTTGGGTTCTGATCCGCCGATCAGAACTTGAACACGTACGACACGCCGTAGGCGAGCGGGTCGATATTGACGGTGCCGATCTTTTCGCCATCGAGCTTGACCTTGCTGTCGATGTCCATCCAGCGCACATCGACGCGCAGCGAGCCCTTGTCGTTGATCGCGAAATCCAGGCCCGCATGGGCGGCCAGGCCCCAGGAGTCTTCCATCTTCAGCGTGCTGCCGGCCAGCGCGCCGCCGGTCTTCTCGCTGAAGAAGGTGGTGTAGTTGATGCCGGCGCCCAGGAACGGGGACACCTTGCCCTTGCTGTTGAAGTGATACTGCAGCGACACCACCGGCGGCAGGTGCTTGGTGCTGCCCACGTTGCCCAGGCCGGCGATGTTGATGTCGTGCTTGAACGGCAGCGCGGCCAGCAGCTCGATGCCCAGGTTGTCGGCGATGAAGTACTCGCCGGTGATGGTCGGCTTGATGTCGTTGTCGACATCGACCTTCAGCGTGCCGCCGGCCAGCGAGCCGTTGTTGGACTTCGGGGCGACCTGGTGCACGCCGGCACCGATCGTCCAGTCACCCTTGGACTGGGCCATGGCGGGGGCGGCGGCCAGCGCCAGGGCGGCGGCCAGGCTGGAGAGCAGGAGGGGGGAGGTCTTGCGCATGAGACGGTCTCGTGGCGGGTGGGAATGGCGCCAGTTTTCCCGCCTGCGCCGCTGTGCGCCTTGATCCGGATCAATCCGGGTATTTACCGTTGTAACCGGTTCCCATTCGTCTTCCCCGGGCCGGGCCGGTTCCGGCCCTGCTAGAATGAACACCCCTTTCCATCGGCGCCGCACCGTCGCGGCTGCAGGAGCTTGTGAACATGGCAATCAAGGTTGGCATCAACGGTTTCGGTCGCATCGGGCGCAACGTGCTGCGCTCGGCCGTGCTGAACTTCGGCAATGACATCGAAATCGTCGCCATCAACGATCTGCTGGAGCCGGACTACCTGGCGTACATGCTGAAGTACGACTCCGTGCATGGCCGCTTCAAGGCCGACGTGGAAGTCTCCGGCAACGACCTGCTGGTCAACGGCAAGAAGATCCGCCTGACCCAGGAACGCGATCCGGCCAACCTGAAGTGGGACGAGGTCGGCGTGGACGTCGTCATCGAATCCACCGGCCTGTTCCTGACCAAGGAAACCGCGCAGAAGCACATCGACGCGGGCGCCAAGAAGGTGATCCTGTCGGCACCGTCGAAGGACGACACCCCGATGTTCGTGTTCGGCGTGAACGACAAGACCTACGCTGGTCAGGCGATCGTCTCCAACGCGTCGTGCACCACCAATTGCCTGGCCCCGCTGGCCAAGGTCATCAACGACAAGTGGGGCATCAAGCGTGGCCTGATGACCACCGTGCACGCCGCGACCGCCACCCAGAAGACCGTCGATGGCCCGTCCAACAAGGATTGGCGCGGTGGCCGTGGCATCCTGGAAAACATCATTCCGTCCTCCACCGGTGCGGCCAAGGCCGTCGGCGTGGTGATCCCGGAATTGAACAAGAAGCTGACCGGCATGAGCTTCCGCGTGCCGACCTCGGACGTGTCGGTGGTCGATCTGACCGTCGAGCTGGAAAAGGAAGCCACCTACGCCGAGATCTGCGCTGAAGTGAAGGCGCAGAGCGAAGGCGCGCTTAAGGGCATCCTGGGCTACACCGAAGACAAGGTCGTGGCGACCGATTTCCGCGGTGAAACCCACACCTCGGTGTTCGACGCCGATGCCGGCATCGCGCTGGACAGCACCTTCGTCAAGCTGGTGTCGTGGTACGACAACGAATGGGGCTACTCCAACAAGTGCCTGGAAATGGTCAAGGTCGTCGCGGCGTAAGCCAGCGCTGCCCCTGCGTCATTCCACAGACCCCGGCCCCGTGCCGGGGTCTGTCGTTTCAGGGGCGCCCGCCAGGCCTTGATCCCGCGTGTGCCGCCGATCCTTTAGCATGGCCCGCGTGCCCCGGCACTGCGCCTGCCGGGTGCAGCCGGGGCGACCTCTTGAGGATGGCCTGGAATGGAAGCTCTGATTGTCCTGCTGGTGCTGGTACTGCTGGCGATCCCGCTGCTGCTGATCGTGGCGCTGGTGATGATCGCCGGCCTGCGCCGCCGCGTGGCCGCGCTGGAGCAACGCGCGGCAGGTTCGGCCTGGGACGCCACGCCGGTGCCAGCCGAACCCGAACGGCCGCTGCGCTGGACGGATATCCAATCCGTCGACACCGTGGCCGCGCCGCTGGACGTCGGCATGCAGCCCGGGGTTAAACCGCCGGTCGAGACCGCGGATACCACGGCTGCACCCGCAGCGGCGGCCGCCATGCCGCCCCCGCTGCCGTCCTCGGCGTCGATTCCCCCCAGGCCCGCGCCGCCGGTGGTGCCGGTTGAACCGCAGGGCCCGGGTATCGGCGAGCGCATCGTCGGCACCCTCAAACAGTGGTTCACCGAAGGCAACGTGCCCGTCAAGATCGGCATGCTGGTGCTGCTGGCCGGTGTGGCCGCGCTGCTCAAGTACGCCAGCGACCAGGGCTGGTTGAACGCCCCGGTCGAGCTGCGCCTGGCCGCCATCGCGCTGGCGGCGCTGGCCGGGCTGGTGTTCGGCTGGGTGCAGCGCGATACCCGGCGCCTGTTCGCGCTGGCGCTGCAGGGCGGGGCGATCGGCGTCCTGCTGCTGACCATCTTCGCCGCGTTCAAGCGCTACGACCTGATTCCCGCCGTGCCGGCGTTCGCGCTCAGCGTGCTGCTGATCGCCGGCATGGGCGTGCTGGCGGTGGTGCAGAACTCGCGCACGCTGGCCGTGCTCGGCATCCTGGCCGGCTTCATGGCGCCGATATGGCTGTCCACCGGCAGCGGCAACCATGTCGCGCTGTTCTCGTATTACGCGGTGCTCAATGCGGCGATCCTGGCGATTGCCTGGTGGCGACCGTGGCGCGCGCTGAACCTGCTCGGCTTTGCCTTCACCTTCGGCATCGGTACGGCCTGGGGCGTGCTCCAGTACAGCGCGGACAAGTTCGCCAGCACCGAGCCGTTCCTGCTGCTGTTCTTCGCCTTCTACCTGCTGATTCCGATCCTCTATGCGCGTCGGCAGAGCGCGGAGAAGCGCGACCTGATCGATGGCAGCCTGGTGTTCGGCACGCCGCTGATCGCGTTCTCACTGCAGTCCGGCCTGCTGCAGGACGACCGCCTGCTGCTGGCGTTGTGCTCGCTGGCACTGGCCGCGTTGTATGCGGGGCTGGCGTGGGTGCTGATCAAGCGCGAGCGCTATGCCGCGCTGGGCCAGTCGCATGCGGTGCTCGCAGTGGGCTTTGCCACGTTGGCGGTGCCGCTGGCGCTGTCCGCACGGGCCACCGCCAGCGTGTTCGCGCTGGAAGGGGCCGCCTTGGCCTGGCTGGGCCTGCGCCAGCAGCGCTGGCTGCCGCAGATCGCCGGTGCGCTGCTGACCCTGGGCGCCGCGTTCGGCTTCGTGGTCGGCGCGGACTACTGGCATCTCGATGCCACGGCCATCGCCAACCCGACCTTCATGAGCGGCCTGCTGCTGGCGCTGGCCGGTTTTGCCGCGGCCTTCAGCTATCGCCGTGCGCAGCGCGACGCACCGGCCATCGTCTACTACCTGTGGGGCCTGCTGTGGTGGCTGGGCAGTGGCACCCACGAGATCCTGCGCTTCGTCGCGCACCGCAGCGAACCGGATGCGCTGCTGATCGCCGCGGCCGTCACCGGTTGGCTGGCCGCCGAGATGCATCGACGCTGGCCTGCACGCGCCCTGGTGCTCACCACGCTGGCGATGGTGCTGGCCGCGTTCCCGTTGGCGCTGTGGCAGGCGGACGTGCACGACCAACCGTTCGCCGGGTATGGCGCGCTGGCCTGGGCGGTGTTCGCGCTGCTGGGCGTGCGCAGCCTGTGGTGTCTGCGCGCGGGCGACGACCGCACGTCGCTGGCGGCGCAGTTCCTGTGGTGGTTGCTGTGGCCGTGCGTGGTGTCGCTGGCCTGCCTGTGGCTGGCCGACCGTTTCGCGCTGGCACAGGGGTGGGGCCTGGCCCTGATGCTGCTGCCGTGGCTGCTCGTCACCGCGGTGGCGCTGTTGCGCTGGCGCTGGCTGACGGTGCCGCTCGGCGAACGATTCGATCCGATGCGTACGCCGCTGCAGGGCACGTTGTTCGCGGTGCTTGGCGTGAGCTGGGCGGGCCTGTTGCTGGTCCCGGCCGGCGCTGCACCGCTGCCGTGGCTGCCGCTGCTCAACCCCGTGGAACTGGCGCAGCTCGCTGTTCTGGTGCTCGCCGCGCGCTGGCTGTGGTCCACGCAGGCGCCGGAGGGCCTGCGTGCGATGCGCATACCGGTGCTGGCGATTGCCGGCTTTGTCGCCCTGACCAGCATCACCCTGCACGCCGTGCATCACTGGGGCGGGGTGCCGTGGAACGAACGCTTGTGGTCCTCGACCTTGGCCCAGACCAGCCTGACCGTGGTGTGGAGCGTGCTCGGCGTGATCAGCTGGGTGTGGGGCTCGCGCCGCGGGCAACGCGTGCTGTGGCTGGTCGGTGCGGTGTTGATGGGCGTGGTGCTGGCCAAGCTGGTGCTGATCGACCGCCAGCACCTGGGCAACCTGCTGGGCATTTCTTCTTTCATCGCTTACGGCCTGCTGTGCACGGTCGTGGGCTATCTGGCACCGGCGCCGCCGCGCGCGCCGGACCCCGCCGTGGAGCCGCAGTCTTGACGACCTTTCGCCCGCTGATCCTCCTCACCGCGCTGGCGCTTCCGGCGCTGGCCCAGGCCCAGGCCGCCGATGACCGCCAGGCCTATCGCCAGCAGTGGCCGCTGCAGCTCGCGCAGCCACAGGCCGGTGCCTACCGGCTGACGCTCGACGATGGCGTCTACCGCACCGCGGTGTCGCCACGCCTGGCCGATGTGCAGGTGTTCAATGCACAAGGTCAGGCACTGCCCTCGGCCCTGCTGGCGGCCGACCAGCCACTGGCGCAGGCCCCGCAATGGCAGACGCTGTCATGGTTCCCATTGCCGCCGATGGCCGGCACCTCTGGCGACGATCTGCAGCTGCTGACCGAGCGCAATACCGACGGCAGCGTGCGCCGGGTGGAAGCGCGGCTGGGGCGCGGTGGCGCGGCCGGGCAACCGGCCGGCTGGCTGATCGACGCCAGCGCGCTGAACACCGGCGTGCAGGCGCTGCGCCTGGACTGGCAGACACAGTCGCCACTGCAGGCGCGCGTGCGCGTGGAGATGAGCAACGATCTGCGCGATTGGCTGCGCATCGCCGACGACGTGCCGCTGGTGGATCTGCAGCACGAAGGTCGCCGGCTGCAGCAGCGCCGCATCGAGATCGCGCGCCAGGCCAAGTACTTCCGCATTCTGCCGATCGGCGCCGATGCCTTGCCGGCGCTGTCCACGGTGCAGGCCGAGCTGGCGCCGACCGCGCAGGCGATCGCGTGGCGCTGGCAGTCGCTGACCGGTACCGCTGGCAAGCCCGGTGAATTCGAGTATCAGCTGGACGGGCGCTTCCCGATCGCGCAGGCCGATATCGCCACTGCCGACAACAGCGTGGTGCAGTGGACGCTGTTGAGCCGCGACGATGCCGATCAGCCGTGGCAGGTGCGCGCCGGCCCGTGGGTGGCCTACCAGCTGCAGGACGCCGCCGACCGTCGCCAATCGCAGACCCAGCCGCTGACGCGCAGCACGCGCGACCGTTACTGGAAACTGATCGCGGGCCAGCCGCAGTCGATGCCGGCGCCAACGCTCAAGCTCGGTTACCAGCCCGAAACGCTGGTGTTCCTCAGCCAGGGCGAGCCGCCGTATGCGGTGGCCGCCGGCAGCGTGCGCGCCGAGCGCCAGGACGCGCCGGTCGCCACCGTGATCGCCCAACTGCGCGAACAGCATGGCGCGCAGTGGCAGCCGGCGCAGGCCACCGTGCAGGGTGCACCGGAAGTGCTCGCCGGCGATGCCGCAGTGGCCCCGCAGCGCGACTGGAAACAGTGGCTGCTGTGGGCGCTGCTGGTGATCGGCGTGCTGATCGTCGGCGGGTTCGCGGTCAGCCTGCTGCGTCAGCCAAACCGGAACGGGTAGGTACCGACCGTTGGTCGGTACGGCATGTCCGCGTGCGACGACCAACGGTCGCCGCCTACCTCCGTCCCGGTCATGGATTTGCGATGCACCCGCGCAGCCGGGACAATGATCGTCTGCGCCGCACGGCGCCCTTCCTTCTTCAGAGCCAAAGAGTTGCTTATGTCCATCGTTCGCATGACCGACCTCGATCTCTCCGGCAAGCGCGTGCTGATCCGCCAGGATCTGAACGTGCCGATCGACAACGGCCAGATCACCTCCGAGCAGCGCATCACCGCCTCGCTGCCGACGCTGAAGCTGGCGCTGGAGAAGGGCGCCGCCGTGATGGTGACCTCGCACCTGGGACGTCCGAAGGAAGGCGTGTGGAGTGAAGCCGACTCGCTGGCCCCGGTGGCGCTGCGCCTGTCGCAGCTGCTGGGGGTCGAGGTGCCGCTGGTGCGTGATTGGGTCGATGGCGTGGACGTCGCGCCCGGTTCCATCGTGCTGCTGGAAAACTGCCGCATGAATGTCGGCGAAGGCAAGGACGATGAAGCGCTGGCGAAGAAGTACGCCGCGCTGTGCGATGTGTTCGTCATGGATGCCTTCGGCACCGCGCACCGCGCGCAGGCCTCCACCCACGGCGTGATCCGCTTCGCTCCGGTCGCCGCTGGCGGTCCGCTGCTGATGGCCGAACTGGACGCGCTGGCCAAGGCGCTGCTCGCGCCCGCCCAGCCGCTGCTGGCGATCGTGGCCGGCAGCAAGGTCAGCACCAAGCTCGAACTGCTCTCCAGCCTGGTCGGCAAGGTCGACCAGCTGATCGTCGGCGGTGGCATCGCCAACACCTTCATCGCGGCGGCCGGTTACTCGGTCGGCAAGTCGCTGTATGAGCCGGACCTGCTGGACACCGCGAAGAAGATCGTGGCCGATGCCAAGGCGCGTGGCGCCGACATCCCGCTGCCGACCGACGTGGTCGTGGCCAAGCAGTTCCTGCCGGACGCCGAAGCCACGGTGAAGGCTGTCGCCGACGTGGCCGAGGATGACCTGATCCTGGATATCGGCCCGGAGACGGCCCAGCACTACGCTGGCCTGATCGCCAAGGCCGGCACCGTGGTCTGGAACGGCCCGGTCGGCGTGTTCGAATTCGAAGCCTTCAGCCATGGCACCGAAGCGCTGGCCCGTGCCATCGCGGCCTCGCCGGCGTTCTCGATCGCCGGGGGCGGCGACACCCTGGCCGCGGTCGACAAGTACGACATCGCGGGCCAGGTGAGCTACATCTCCACCGGTGGCGGCGCGTTCCTGGAGTTCCTGGAAGGCAAGACCCTGCCGGCCGTCGCCGCGCTGGAGGCCCGCGGCTCGTGAGCCGCGATGTGCTGTTCTTCGATCTCGACGGCACGCTGATCGATTCGGCCGTCGGGATCACCGGGTGCGTGGCGCATGCGCTCACGCAGATGGGCCAACCGGTCCCGCCGCAGGCCGAGCTGCGGCGCTGGATCGGGCCGTCGCTGCGCACCAGTTTCGCGCCGTTGTTCAACGATCCAGCCGACGTCGAACAGGCGGTGACGTATTACCGCGAGCGCTTCGACGTGATCGGCTGGCGCGAGCATGAGGTCTACCCGCGGATCGGCCAGGTCGTGCAGACCTTGAAGGATCGCGGCCATCGGCTGGCGATCGTCACCGCCAAGAACGAGCCGCACGCGCGTCGCATCGTCGAGCACCTGCCGTTCGGCGACTGCTTCGAGGACGTGATCGGGGCCACCCCGGATGGCAGCCGCAGCGAGAAGCCGCAGCTGGTGGCCGAGGCCCTGCGCCGGCTGTCGCTGACCCCGGCGCAGTGCTGGATGATCGGCGACCGCCGCATGGATATCGAAGGCGCGCGTCATCACGGGCTGCGCAATATCGGCGTGTTGTGGGGCTTCGGCGGTGCCGAAGAGCTCACGGCGGCCGGGGCGGCGCACCTCGCGCAGGCACCGGACGACCTGCTCACCCTGATCGATTGAGGGGCGCGGCGGCGATCCGTACGCCGCCGCATGTCCTGCGCAAAGCCCCGCCGCGATTGGCGCTGGCCGCCGGGCGGTCAAACGACTGTCCGCGCGGTCGTCTCGGGCTGTCTGCAGGACAACAGCGAAACCCAAGCGTGCCAGCGGTGTAATCGTATTCATGGGACGTGATGGGTGTGCTAATTTCACTCCTTTAACGGGAGCCCATTAACCATGATTGAGCGTCAGCGTCGCACCAAGATCCTTGCCACCCTCGGACCGGCGACCGACCCGCCGGGCGTGCTGGAGGATCTCTTCCGCGCCGGCGTGAACGTGGTTCGCCTCAACTTCAGCCACGGTGACCCCTCCGGCCAGGCCAAGCGCGCTGCCGATGTGCGTGCCGCCGCCGCCCGCGTGGGCGTGGAAGTGGGCATCCTGGCCGATCTGCCGGGCCCGAAGATCCGTATCGAGCGTTTCGCCGAAGGCAAGATCAAGCTCAAGGCGGGCGACCGCTTCGACCTGGTCGCCTCGGCCACCCCGCCGCCGGGCGACACCACCCAGGTCGGCGTGAGCTACCTCGGTCTGCCGCAGGACGTGGTGGCCGGTGACGTGCTGCTGCTCGACGATGGCCTGATGCAGCTGCAGGTGATCGAAGTGCAGGGCGAGCGCATCATCAACACGGTGCTCAACGATGGCGTGCTGTCCGACCGCAAGGGCCTGAACAAGCAGGGCGGTGGCCTGTCGCTGGGCGCGCTGACCGAGCGCGACAAGGAACTGATCGGCATCGTGGCCAAGATCGGCGTGGATTTCATCGCCGTCTCCTTCTGCCGCAACGCGCAGGACATGAACGACGCGCGCGAGATCGCCGAGTCGCACGGCTGCTACGCCGCGCTGGTCTCCAAGATCGAGCGCACCGAAGCGATCGAGAACCTCGAAGAGATCGTCGACGCCAGTGACGTGGTCATGGTCGCGCGTGGCGATCTGGGCGTGGAAATCGGCGATGCCGAACTGCCGGGCCTGCAGAAGAAGATCATCAAGGCCTCGCTGGCGCAGAACAAGGTGGTGATCACCGCCACCCAGATGCTGCAGTCGATGGTCGAAAGCCCGATCCCGACCCGCGCCGAAGTGCTGGACGTGGCCAACTCGGTCATCGACGGTACCGATGCGGTGATGCTCTCGGCCGAAACCGCCGCTGGCATGTACCCGG